>JAYEKC010000126.1:0-4520 GCA_034716715.1 Gemmatimonadota bacterium
TGGCGAGGTGCATCGCGGCAACGTGACGCCCCGCCACGCTCGTCCGCAGCGTCCCGCTGGCCAGCCGGCCGGCCTCGTGCGTCCAGCGCACGTTGGCGGTGAGCGGCGGAGTGAGCAGCGGCGCGATATCGTGGTACGTCCTGCCGGCGGTTTCGTCGTGGTACTCGGAAATTTCGCCCCGCATCACGGTCGCGTTGGCCTCCAGCGCGTCGCCGCCCGCGAAGTGCAACGCGCCGTCGAGCTCGACGCCCCGCCGATAGCTCGACGGGACGTTCTTGCGGAGGGGCGCGCCGGTGAGGGCGATCTGGCCGATGGGCGCAATCTCGTTGTGGAACTCCATGTCGAACACGTTCAGCGTCCACGCGCTGGGGCCGTGGCGCCACACGACGCCGGTCTCGTAGTCGTCCACCTTTTCCGGATGCACGCGCGAGAACGGCAGCAGGTCGTTCACGTTCTGGGCGTTGATGTCGTCGGCGCCGGCGAGCAGGTCACTCCGCGCCGGCTCGCGCCACGAACGCCCCGCGTTGGCGTACCAGGCCAGCGCGCCGCCGCGGTCCCAGCGCACGCCTGCCTTGGGATTCACGAAGCTCCACGTGACGGGCTGCGCGTGGATGCCGGCGTTGGCCGACGGCTCGTACAGGAAGTGGACGTACCGCACGTTGACGTCGCCGCCCACGCTCCACGCGCCGTGCCGCCACGTGCCCTTGGCGAACGCCGCGGCGTCGCGCTTCACGCCGCGGTTCGCGTACAGCGTCGCGGAAAGGTCGGGCCGCATCGCCAGCCAGTGGTCGCGGTGGTAGTCCGACGCCGTGCCGCCCAGCGCCGCGGTCCAGCCGGCGCGCGTCCAGGTGAACGCCGCCGTGAGGCCGTGCCAGACGTGGGCGAGTCCGAAATTCCCGTACGTCGGCTTGCCGGCCGGGTCGTCGCCGAAGTACACGTCGTACGCCCCGGCCGCGGAGTTGCGGTACGCGAGCAGCGTGCCGTCGAGGCCGTCGGCGATGGCGCGCGAGTACTGCACGCTCACCATCTCCTGGTGAAAGCGGTCGCCCTCAGCGTCGGTGACGGGGTTGGCGCGGCGGTCGGCGGCGAGGTCCTTCTCGGGCGCTGCGTAGTACGCGAGGCGCGTGCCGGAGAGGCCGCTCATCACCGTGAGCTTCACGGCATCGCGCGTGCCGAACCACCCCACCGAGCCGAAGCCCGACCACGAGTCGTTCCCCGAATGGCGGCGGTACCCGTCCGTGCCCTGTCGGGTGAAGCGCCCGTACGCCGCCAGGCCGTTGCTCCCGATGCCGGTGGCGCCCTGGACGCTCGTGCGCCACGTATCGAACGAGCCGGCCGTGACATCGGCCTGCCCGCCGCGTAGCGTGGTGGCGAGCGGCATGGACTCGAAGTTGAGCGACCCCGCGAAGGGCGCCGTGCCGAACGTGCTCGCGCCCACGCCGCGCCCCACCTCCACGGACGACATCGAGCCAAGGAGGTCGGGCACGTTGGAGAAGTAGAGGACCTGGTCCTCGGGGTCGTTGAGCGGCACGCCGTCCACGGTGATGTTGAGGCGCGTCTGGTCGAGGCCGCGGAACCGGACGTAGCTGTAGCCGGAGAATCCGCCCGCGTCGGAGTACGCCGTGATGGACGGCGCCGACTCGAGCAGCATCGGCGCGTCCTGCCCGGCGTTGGTGCGCTGGAGCTGCTCCCGGGAGATGACGGCGCGCGCGGCCGGCGATGCGGCGGGCGCGCGTGTCGCCCGGATGACGACGGACTCCAGCGTATCGCGCCGCGTGGTGTCGCGCCGCTGGGTGGTGTCGGTGCGCGCGCCCTGGGCACGCGCGGAACCCGCCGCGACGATCGCGACGAAGACGATGAATGGATGTGCAAGGGCGCGTGGTCGCGTCATTGCCGCACTCCCTCCGCCGGTACGAACCGGATCAGGTGTGGGGTGTGATCTCAGCCCCGCGACGCGCAGGGCACCCCCGTCGGCTAACTGCCGAACTCTAGTGCGCGCACCGATCGCGCGGTAGGGCAGCCGCAACGGTGAGGTTACGGAAGACGGGGGGACGGGTCACGGTGAGCGGAATGCGCACCTGTCACCCCTCACCCGTCACCTGTCACCCGTCACCTCGGGGTGGTCGTTGCCGTTCGTTCAGTACCGGCCCAGGTCCCGCGCCATGACCACCCGCCCCGCGTACGTGCTCCGCGCCTCGCGCAGCACCGTGTCCTCTGTCGCGCCGAAGAACAGCACGTGGGTGAGGATCAGCAGCTTCGCGCGCCCGTTGGCCGCCACGCGCCCCACGGCCGTGGCCGGCGTGTGCGCCGCCGCGTGGTACGGCTGCCGGGCCGCCGGGATGGTCGTGAATCCCGAGTCGGAGTACGCCTCGTGGATCAGCACGTCGCAGCCGTTGCACGCCGCCGACACCGCCGGCGACTCACGCGTGTCGCCCGAAATGACGATCGACCGGTCCGGCGTGTCGATCCGGTAGCCGTACGCGTTGGGCCATTCCGAGTGCGGCACGCGGAACGCCCGCACCGTGACGCGGCCGTCGCGGTACACCTCGCCCGGATCCACCTCGTGGGCGACGGCCTTCCACCCGTCGCGCGACGGCCCGCCGGGCGAGGCCACGCGCTCCTGGATGTCCTCCGCGTTGCCGTCCAGGATGGTCGACACGAGCCACGCGATGCCCGGCGGCCCGTAGATGTCCACGGGCTCGCGCTTGCCCTGGATCCACGGCGTGAAGATCGCGTCGGCCAGCCCCATGGTGTGGTCCGAGTGCAGGTGCGTGACGAAGATCTTCTCGAAGCGCGGGTTCGGCTGGCCACCGGCGATCCGCCCGGCGAATGCGGCCACGCCGGCGCGCCCGGCCGCGGCCGCGCGCCGCACCACGCCCACCCCGGCGTCGAACAGGTACGCCACCGAGTCCACGACAATGGCGATGGCCTGCCCATCGCGGTCCGGGTCCGGAATCGGCGTGCCTGTGCCCAGCATCACGATTTCGGTGCGAGTGGCGCGGGGCTGCCCCTGCGCCCAGGCGGGCGCACCGGCGAGGAGCGCACCACACGCGGAAGCGAGCGCTCGGATTGTCCACGTACGCATGCGGACCTCGGCTGGTCGAGTGGCAGGCCGGCCTCGGCCGACCCGAATCCGGTCATCCGGACGGACGACCGTAAACGTGGGCACCCGTCACGCGGGCCGGCAACCATCCCCTTCCATCCAGAGCGGCGTTGGGGAAGATTCCGCGAAGCCCTCCCCCACCGTGGCGACCTTCCTCGATCGTTCGCGCTGCGTTGCACCTCCCGACTACGACCGCTGGCTCGTCCCGCCGGCGGCGCTCGCCATTCACCTGTCCATCGGGCAGGCGTACGCGTTCAGCGTGTTCAACCTGCCGCTCACGCGCCTTATCGGCGTCACGTCGAGCGCGCCGGGCGACTGGAAGCTCACCACGGTCGGCTGGATCTTCTCGACCGCGATCGTCTTCCTCGGCCTCTCGGCCTTCACCTTCGGGCGCTGGCTGGAGGACGCCGGCCCGCGGAAGGCGATGTTCGCAGCGGCGTGCTGCTTCGGCGGCGGGTTCCTCATCGCGGCGCTTGGCGTGCGCCTGCACGAGATTTGGGTGGTGTACCTCGGCTACGGCGTGGTCGGCGGCATCGGGCTCGGGCTCGGCTACATCTCGCCCGTGTCCACCCTCATCAAGTGGTTCCCCGACCGGCCGGGAATGGCCACCGGCCTCGCGATCATGGGGTTCGGCGGCGGGGCGATGATCGGGTCGCCTCTCGCCGTGGCGCTCATGGACCACTTCCGGACTCCCACCGACACGGGCGTGTCGGCGGCGTTCGCCGTGATGGGCGCCGCGTACTTCCTCTTCATGATGTTCGGCGTGCTCACCGTGCGGCTGCCGGCGCCGGGATGGATGCCGCCGTCGTTCACGGGACGACGCCTGCGGGCCGATGCCCCCGCGGCGCCCTTCGTCGGCACGCCGGCAGGCCGGTCCGACGCCCAGCGCCGACCGATGGTCAAGGACGTCCACGTGGACCGGGCCCTGCGCACGCCGCAGTTCTGGCTCCTCTGGGCCGTGCTGTGCCTCAACGTCACGGCCGGCATCGGCGTGCTGGGCCAGGCCTCGCCGATGATCCAGGAGATGTTCCCCATCATCATCACACCGGCCGCCGCCGCCGGATTCGTGGGGCTCCTGTCGCTGGCCAACATGGCGGGGCGGTTCGTCTGGTCGTCCACCTCCGATCACATTGGGCGCCGCCGCACCTACATGCTCTTCTTCGCCCTCGGCGCGGCGCTGTACGCCGCCGTGCCGTCCACGGGGCACACCGGCAACGTGGTGGGCTTCGTTGCCGCATACGCCGTGATCATGTCGATGTACGGCGGCGGCTTCGCGACGATCCCGGCCTACCTCCGCGACCTCTTCGGCGTGATGCACGTCGGCGCGATCCACGGCCGGCTCCTCACCGCATGGTCGGTGGCCGGCGTGGCCGGCCCGGTGCTGGTGAACTACATCCGCGAATACCAGATCGCCCAC
>JAYEKC010000127.1:0-4503 GCA_034716715.1 Gemmatimonadota bacterium
CCGCGCCGCCACCGGGCGCCGGTGCCGTCAGTCGTTCGGCACGCCGTCGAAGAACTCCACAACGCCCGTCTCGATCGCGTACTCGGCGCCGACCACGAGCAGGCCGTCGTCGCGGATGAGCTGTTCGAGGATGGCGGAGCCGTGCCGGAGATGGTTGGCCGCGGCGCGGATGTTCGCCCGCACGGCCTTGGCGATGAGGGCGCCGCGATCCCCGGCGAGGTTCGTCTTGAGCAACGGTTCCACCGCCGGCCGCACGCGGTCCACGATGGCACTCAGGTTGCGCGACCGGTCCACCAGCGGACGTTGCAGCTCGTCGATGGTCGCGGTCACGGCGCCGCACTGCGTGTGGCCCACCACCACCACCAGCCGCGTGCCGAAGGTCGCCGCCGCGAACTCGACGCTCGCCACCTGCGAGGGCGCCACGACGTTGCCCGCGACGCGGATCACGAAGAGGTCGCCGAGGCCCTGGTCGAAGATGATCTCGGCCGGCACCCGGGCGTCGGAGCAGCCGAGGATGATCGCGGTCGGGCTCTGCTCGACGACCAGGTGCGCGTGCTCGGCGTTCGCGAGCGCGCTGCCGGCGCCGGCAACGTGCGTGTGAAAGCGGGTGTTTCCTTCGCGCAGGCGGCGGAGGGCGTCTCGAGCTCGTGCGGGCACCTGACCGGGTGGTGGGAGGGTCAAACGGGAAGATGGCTTCCGTCGTCTCGGCGTGCCACCGCCCGCGCGCGGCTCCGGAACCCGGCCGCCGGGAGCGGGCGAAACCTTTTGACACGCGGTAGGAACGCGGAGTGGTTTGGGCTATTTTGCGGGGGATGCGGATTTCCGGAACCAGCCGGCCGTGGATGCGCGTAGCGGCCGCCGTGCTTGCCCTCGGCGCCGGCGCCGGCGCTTGTGCCGCGCAGTCGGGGAAGATGGGCCTCGAGGCTGCCCGTGAACGCGCGCGCGCCGACAGCCTCCGGTATCCCTATACCCAGGCCGACATCGACTTCATGTCGGGGATGATCCACCACCACGCCCAGGCGGTGGTGATGGCGAAGTGGGCCCCCACGCACGGCGCCAACCCGGCCGTGCAGCGCCTCTGCGAGCGGATCGTCAACGCCCAGACGGACGAGATCGGCCTGATGTCGCGCTGGCTGCAGGACCGCAACCAGCCCGTGCCCGTGCCCAACCCGATGGGCATGCCGATGGACATGGGCGGCATGCAGCACCTGATGCCGATGCCGGGCATGCTGAGCGAGGCGCAGATGCAGGAACTCGACGCCGCGCGCGGCATGGAGTTCGACCGCCTGTTCCTCACGTACATGATCCAGCACCACAAGGGCGCCGTCACGATGGTCCGCGACCTGTTCAGCCACCGCGGGGCGGGGCAGGACGAGTCGGTATTCAAGTTTGCGTCCGACGTCGAGGTGGACCAGACCACCGAGATCAACCGGATGGCGACGATGTTGTTGCAGCTCGGCTCGCCGTAGTGGCACGGCGGGCCGCGATGTCCTCCCCAATCGCACAGCACAGGAGAAGCGCTCGATGAGTCGTTCCCCGTTCACGCGCACCCTGCTCGTCGCCGCCGGCGCGTTCGCCGCGGCCGCCTGCGCCAGCAGCAACGTGCCGCGCCAGGAAATGTCGGTGCCGGCGCCGGCGGCCAAGCCCGATCCGCGCGTCGGCCTCAAGGCCGGCCTGATGGACGCCGGCGAGGCCGTGAGCAACCTCAAGGTCGTGGCCAAGGCCGTCTCGCCGCCGGGCTTCCTCGGCATCACCAACTCCGACATCGCCTTCACCGGCAACTACGCCATCCAGGGCAACTACAACGGCCCGGTGATCTGGGACGTCTCCAACCCGGCGTCGCCGAAGCTCGTCACCGCGTACACGTGCCCGGCGTCGCAGAACGACGTGTCGGTGTTCCGGAACCTGATGTTCATGTCGGCCGAGGCGAACAACGGCCGCGTGGACTGCAAGCCGGGCGGCGTGCCCGACCCCGTGAGCAAGGAGCGCTTCCGCGGCGTCCGCGTGTTCGACATCACGGACATCCGCAACCCGAAGCTCGTGGCCAACGTCCAGACGTGCCGCGGGTCGCACACCCACACCGTCCTCGACTCGCCGTCCGACAAGGACAACGTCTACATCTACGTCTCCGGCTCCGCGGGCACCCGCTCGCCCGACGAACTCCCGGGCTGCGTTGCCGTGGCGCCGGACAAGGACCCGAACTCGACGCTGATGCGCATCGAGGTCATCAAGGTCCCGCTGGCGCACCCGGAGCAGGCGGCGATCGTGAACCGCGCGAACATCTTCGCGGGACTCAAGGTGACACCGTCGCACGGTGAGGCGGCCGAGGACATCGCCGCGGCAGCCAAGGCGGCTGCCGCCGCCCGCGCGGCTGGCGGCTTCACGGCGCGCACGCCCACCGGCCAGGAGATCGTGGTCGGCTCCGGGTTCACCAAGCCGTTGCTCGACAGCATCGTGAAGGCCCGCGGCGGCACGGGGAACCCCACCGGCGCCGACAGCGCCGCGCTGCGCGCGAACCTCGACAAGATCGTCGCGCCGTTCTTCGGCACGCCGGCCAGGCCCGGCGACCCGGTGTCGGTGAACCGGCAGTGCCACGATATCACCGTGTACCCGGCACTCGGCCTTGCCGGCGGCGCCTGCGAGGGCCATGGCCTGCTGCTCGACATCAGCAACCCGGTCAACCCGGTGCGTCTCGACGCCGTCGCCGACTCCAACTTCTCGTACTGGCACTCGGCCACGTTCAACAATGACGGCACCAAGCTCCTCTTCTCCGACGAGTGGGGCGGGGGCGGCGCGCCGAAGTGCCGCGCCACCGACAAGAAGGAGTGGGGCGCGGACGCGATCTTCACCATCGAGAACCGGAAGCTCAAGTTCCAGAGCTACTACAAGCTTCCCGCCGCGCAGACCGACAAGGAGAACTGCGTGGCGCACAACGGGTCGCTCATCCCCATCCCGGGCCGTGACGTGATGGTGCAGGCCTGGTATCAGGGCGGCATCTCCGTCTTCGACTGGACCGACCCAAAGCACCCGCAGGAAATCGCCTTCTTCGACCGCGGTCCCGTGGACTCCACCCGAATGGCAATGGGCGGCTCATGGTCGGTGTACTGGTACAACGGCGCGCTGGTCAGTTCCGAAATTGCCCGCGGCCTCGACGTGGCCGAACTCGTGCCAAGCGAGTACCTGACGCAGAACGAGATCGACGCCGCCAAGACCGTGCGGTGGACCGAGCTCAACGTGCAGGGCCAGCCCAAGATCGTGTGGCCGCCGAGCTTCGCGCTCGCGCGGGCGTACGCGGACCAGCTCGAGCGGAACAAGTGCCTCGCGCCGGCCCGTCTCGCCGCGGTGCGCGGCGAGCTTGCCACCGCCGAGCAGTCGTCGGGCCAGGCGCGGCGGCAGGCGCTCGGCACGCTCTCGTCGCAGCTCGAGGTCGACGCCCGCGGGTCGTGCGACGCGCCACGGGTGCAGAAGCTCCGCGAGGCCGTGAACGCCCTGCAGAACCAGGTCATCCCGTAGGCGGGGACGGTCAGGTTGGGGGGGGGGGGGGGGCGGGCGGCCGCCCCCCCCCCCCAGCAAAAAGGAGGGGGGGCTGCTGGGGGGGGGGCCGCGGCCCCAAACGCCCCCCCCCCCCCTTCATATAATTGGCCTGTGCGACGCCAGGTCCTCATCTATGGCATCGTCGGCGGGCTCGTGGTCGCCGGGCTCAAGGCCGTCGAGTACCGCTGGCTCATCGTGGAGCATTCGGTCGCGATCTACGGCGGGATCGTCGCCGCGGTGTTCGCGGCCCTGGGCATCTGGCTGGGCGTACGGCTCGTGCGCCCCCGCGAGATCGTGATCGTCCGCCGGGTCGAGGTGCCGGTGCCCGTCCCGGCGGCCACGCGGCCGGGGGCCGGGGCGTTCGTCCCGCACGAGGCAGGGCGGCAGGCGCTCGGCATCACCCCGCGCGAACTCGAGATCGTCGGGCTCATCGCCGAGGGGCTCAGCAACCGGGAGATCGCGGCCCGGCTCGACCTCAGCGAAAACACCATCAAGACGCACTCCACCCGGGCGTTCGACAAGCTCGGTGCGCGGCGGCGGACGCAGGCGGTGCAGCTCGCGAAGCGGCACGGCCTCATTCCGTGACCGGCGAGGCGCGGCAGGCGGACGGCGGCCTGCTCGCCCATCGGTGGCGGGCGTCGCCCGAAGGGGGTGATTCTTCGTAACGATCGGCGGAATCACCCGAACGGGTGATGCGGGCCCGCGCGGCCCCGGTGCACCATCCGGCGTCCCCAACCCGCGGAGCAAGTCATGAAGCGAATCGTGCTGACGTTCGGCCTCATCTCGGGCGGCATCCTGTCGCTGATGATGCTGGCCACCCTGCCGTTCATCGACCGGATCGGATTCGACAACAGCGAGGTGATCGGCTACACCTCGATGGTGGCGGGCTTCCTGATGGTGTTCTTCGGCATCCGGTCGTACCGGGAGCAGGTGGGCGGCGGGTCCATCACGTTCGGGCGCGGCGTGGCC
>JAYEKC010000128.1:0-4486 GCA_034716715.1 Gemmatimonadota bacterium
CGCCAGCCGCGTGGCCAGCGCAAGCGCGTCGGCATGCAGCGCGCGACTCCTGTTCCCCGTGGCGCGCAGCGCCCAGCTGACGGCCTTCTTCACGAAGTTGCGCGGGTCGGCGGCGTGGCGTTCGACGAGCCGCAGGGCGGAACGGAACTTCATGTCGGAATCGGAACGGTCGTGCACGGCCAGGGCGGCGACGAGCGCGAACGCCGCGCGGCGCACGAACTCGTCGGGACTGGCGGCCCACGCGCGCACCCGCCCCCACGCGTGCGGCGTGCGCGACAGGAGGTGGATGCAGGTCGAATCGCAGACGGCCCAGTTGTCGAAATCCCGCGTCCACCGGTCCATCTGCGCCACCGTCACGCGGGCCGGCTCGTCGACGAATGCGGCGAGGAGCCGCGCCTCGTGCCAGCCACTCCGCCAGAGCGCGGCAGCGAGCGCATGGTCGCGCCCGACGTCTCTGGCGAGGCCGCGCAGGGCGGCCATCGTGATGCCGAACACCTTCCCGTTCGCCGCGACGATGCCGTAGCGCGCCATCCCCGCCTGGTTGCGCCGCGACTCCCTCGCGCGCATCCAGGCGAGGATCTCCTCCACCGACATCGTGACGCCGGACGTCACACGATGGCCCGCTTCGCGAGGAGGGCGTCCAGCCGCGCGAAGCTCGTATCCATCCCGCTCGTCGCGCCCGTCGCGAGCGCCGCATCGCGCGACTCGCCGTCGCGCGACTTGATGATGCACGTGACCAGCGTCTGGTTCCCCACCGCCGTGAACGTGATGTCGTTGGTCGTCTCCGGCCAGGGCGGACCCCAGTTCTCCGTCATCACGAGGCGCGCGGGAGGCACGACCTCGAGGATCTTCCCCGTCATCTCGAGCGTTCGTCCGTCGCCCTTCGCCCAGCCCCAGCGCCAGGCGCCACCCGGACGCAGGTCCATCTCGCAGACGGGCATCGTCCAGCCGTCGGGGCCGAGCAGCCATTTCGCGATGTGCTCCGGCTTCGTGTACGCGTCGAAGATCAGCGCGATGGGCGCGTCGAACACGCGGCGGTACATGAAGTCGGTGGCGTTGGGCTTGGAGTACTCGCTGACCCCAACCTTCGGTGTGCTACCCATCGGTGCGCTCCTGCTCCTTGAGGGTTTTCACGTAGTCGTCGAGCCGCGCGAAACTGGCGTCCCAGAAGCGGCGATACGCCGCGGTCCAGTCCGCAACCTCCTTCAGGGGCAACGCGTCGAGCGTGCGCGGACGCCACTGCGCCTCGCGGCCGCGCTGCACGAGCCTCGCCCGTTCGAGGACCCGCAGGTGTTTCGACACTGCCGGACCGCTCATGGCGAACGGTTCGGCAAGCTCCTTCACGGTGGCCGGCCCTCGCGACAGGCGCGCCAGGATCGCCCGGCGGGTCGGATCGGCCAGGGCAAAGAGGGTCTCGCTGAGGGAATCTGCGGCGGCTCGCATATCGTTACAGGACAATATATATAACCAGACGGTTATCTATGCAATACCTTGTCCGTTGCGCTGAATCCTTTGGCGCCGGATGCGGGCTGCGGGCCTGCTGCGCTACGTTCTGTCTGTGCTGCGCAAGACAGCCCGTGGCGGGGTGACCAGCCCTTCGCGCCAGCTCTCGGCCTTCTACGGGAAGTACGATCCGGCCATCGCGCGCCTGGGGCGCGCGGCGGTCGCCGCGGTGAAGCGTCTCATGCCGCGGGCCACGGTCCTCGTGTACGACAACTACAACGCACTCGTCATCGGATTTGCCACCAGCGACCGCGCGTCGGACGCGATCATGTCCGTGGCCCTCTACCCCAGATGGGTGACGCTCTTCTTCTTCGGCTGGCGGTCGCTTCCCAACCCCGACCGGCTGGTGACCGGAAGCGGAAAGATCGTGCGGCAGGTTCGCCTCACGAGCGCTGCCGCGCTCGCCGACCCGCGGTTGCGGCGCCTCATCGCAGCGGCCGTGCGGATCCACGCACCGCATTTCGGTGGCGCCGGGCGGGGCGCGCTCGTGATCAAGTCGGTCTCCGCGCGTCAGCGACCGCGGCGCCCGGATCCGGGCCGGCGCGCCCGACGGTAAGCACGCGTTCGAAGCGCCGGTCGCGGCGCCCTGGGAACCGCTCCGCCGCGACCTGCCGGCACCGCGCTGCAAACGGTTTGCGCGCCGGGCGGGGATGCTGCAACGTAGGAGAGAGCGGCCCCCGGCCGTTCGCGCCCGAGCAAGCGCTCCGGCACGTTCACCGCCCTTCGCGGAGGAATCGCCCGATGAACAACGTCTCCTCCGACCTCCACCTGGCCGAGCGCGTGCGCAAGGCCGTGGAGATCGCCAACGATGAGGCCGTGCGCCGTCACCACGAGTACGTCGGGACGGCGCACTTGCTTCTGGGACTCGTGGCATCCGAGGAGGCCCTGGCGGCCGCCGTGGTGCGCAACCTCGGCCTGCCACCGCGGGAGCTGCGCAAGCGGCTCGAGGTGGTGATCCAGCAGGGCGGGCATTTCCCCGAGGGGGTTGCGCTGGAGCGCGCGTTCACGACGAAGGCGCGGCGGGTGTTCGCCTACGCGGAGGAGGAGGCGCGCGAGCTGGGGCACAACTACATCGGCACCGAGCACATGCTCCTTGGCGTGCTCAACGAGCCCGCGTGCCCGGCCGCCCAGGTGCTGATCGAGGCGGGGATCACCGAGGAGAACGCGCGGCAGGAAGCGCTGCGGCTGCTCGGCCCGACGCGCGGGGAGAAGCCGCAGCCTTCCTGAGCGCGCCCGCTCAGTACTGGAAGCGGTAGGTCAGCCCGGCCTTCACGCCGGTGCCGCGGTACATCCGTTCGCCGGCCAGGTCGTCGAAGAACTGGACGTAGGTGTAGTGCGCACCGACGGCGAGGCCGAACGCGGTGCTGAAGCGCCACTCCACGCCGGCGGCCCCGCTCGCCCCGACGCCCACGATCAGGCCCGTGCCGCCGCCGTTGCCGAGCACTCCGCCACCGCCGGACTGGCTCTGGAACCCGAGCGTGAACCCGACGCCGCCCGAGACGAACGGCTCGAACTCGTCCTCGGGCACGGTGAACGGATACAGCTTGATGGACGTCATCTGCGGGATGAGGATCGCGGTGGTCTTCCCGCCGGCCGATCCGCCGATGCCGCCCGACGCGGGCACCTCGATCACGCGGCGCCACACGCCGGCCGTGGTCTCGAGGGCCAGGTGCTTGTCGATACCCTTGCGAAACCAGCCCTCGGCGAGCGGCGACTCCGACGACTTCGCGCCGCCCGTGGCCGGGTCGTCCACCATCCCCCACGTACCGACGTTGATGCCGGCACCGCGGCGGGCCAGGCTGGCCTTCGTTTCAGCGGCCGTCTTCGTGGTGTCCTGCGCGGCGACGACCTGGCTGCCGGCGAGCAGCGCGACCGCAGCGACCAGGATCCGGCGTGAGTGCTTGAGCATGTGTTCGTGCCTCCGTGAAGTGACTGGATGCCTTCGCCGCTCACTACGGAAACCGGACGATTGGTTTCGGTGATCCGGCGCACATGCCGCACGGGGGTCGCATCGGCGACGTGGCGCGCATCACAGGAATCACGGGGTGGCGTCGCCTGGCGGCCGCGGCGGCATATTTCGTCCATGACCCACGAGCTCTGGACGCGCGTCGACCGTTACATCGCCGACACCCTCATCGGCGCCGATCCCGCGCTCGAGGCGGCGTTGCACGACAGCGAAGCGGCGGGCCTTCCGGCGATCGCCGTATCGCCCGCGTACGGCCAGCTGCTGCACCTGCTTGCCCGCGGCCTGGGCGCGCGCCGCATCCTCGAGATCGGGACGCTCGGCGGCTACAGCGCCATCTGGCTCGCGCGCGCGCTTCCGCCCGACGGCCTGCTGGTGACCCTCGAGGTGAGCGAGAAGCATGCGGCCGTGGCGCGCACGAACCTCGAGCGGGCCGGCGTTGCCGGCCAGGTCGACATCCGGGTTGGCGCCGCGGCCGACACGCTGCGCGCGATGATCGGTGCGGCGGAGCCGGCGTTCGACTTCGTCTTCATCGACGCCGACAAGCAGGGGTATCCGGAGTACCTGCGGCTCGCGTTGTCGCTCAGCCGGCGGGGCACGATGCTCGTGGCGGACAACGTCGTGCGCGAGGGGCAGGTGGCCGACGCGTCGAGCGCCGACGAGCAGGTGCGCGCGGTGCGCCGGTTTAACGCGCTGCTGGCAGCGGAGCGTCGCGTGCGCGCGACGATCATCCAGACCGTCGGCGTGAAGAAGTACGACGGGTTCGCGCTGGCCCTCGTGACAGACTGACGGCGCGCGACGGCGCGCGATGGCGCGCGACGGCCCGCAGCTTACCCGGCGGCGACCAACGTGCGCTGGCGATCGACGTCGCGTTCCACCCGGCCGCACATGATGTCGCACAAGGCAAGGACGTCGGCGTCGGCAAGGCCGTAGTACGCGAACAGGCCGTCACGCCGGCGCTGCACGAACCCGCCCGCCAGCAACTGTTGCAGGTGGCGGCTCAGGTTGGCCTGTGACAGG
>JAYEKC010000129.1:0-4442 GCA_034716715.1 Gemmatimonadota bacterium
CCGCAGGACACCACCACGCTCGACTTCGGGCCCATCCCGCCGGGTGCGGGCGGGCGCGGCGCTGGTGGCGGCGGCCGCGGCGGCGGGCGTGGCGGCTCGGGCAACGCGCCGTTCGCCTCCACCGGCCAGTGGCAGCACGGCATCGGCGGATGCGAGTCGGGGTTCACGCTCGCCGACCATACGGATCCGGACATCATCTGGGCCACGTGCTACGGCAACAAGGTCACGCGCTTCGACAACAAGCTCGGCGAGGCGCGGTCGGTGGCGCCGTGGCGGATGACGCTCGACGCTCCGCCCACGGAGCTCAAGTACCGCTGCCACTGGACGCCGCCGCTCGCGCTCGACCCGTTTGACGCGAACACGGCGTATTACGGCTGCCAGGTGGTGTTCAAGACGACGAACGCGGGCCAGAGCTGGGCCGTCATCAGCCCCGACCTCTCGACGGGCAACCCGGATCGCATCGTCAACTCGGGCGGCATCGTCAAGGACAACCTCGGCCAGTTCTACGGCGCCGTGGTGTTCGCCATCGCGCCGAGCGCGCTCAAGCGCGGGCTCATCTGGGCGGGCACCAACGACGGCAAGATCTGGGTCACCCAGAACGGTGGCACGAGCTGGAGCGACGTCACGAAGAACGTCGGCATGAAGCCCGACGCCACGGTGCGCCAGATCGCGCCGTCGCCGTTCGACCCGGGCACGGCGTACTTCACCGCCGACCGCCACCTGCTGGACGACCGCGCGCCGTACATCTACAAGACGACGGATTACGGCAAGACGTGGAAGCTCGTCAGCGGGAACCTGCCGAAGGACCATCCGCTCGACTACGCGATGTCGGTGGCGGTGAATCCGAACAAGGCCGGGATGCTGTTTGCGGGCACCGGCCACGCGTTCTACTACTCGACGGACGACGGCGCCACGTGGACCCACTTCCGGACCGGCCTGCCGGCGGCGCCGGTCACGTGGATCGACGTGCCGAAGCCGTGGCACGACGTGGTGGTGTCGACGTACGGGCGCGGCATCTACGTGTTGCGCGACATCGCGCCGCTCGAGGAGAAGGCCGCGGCCGATGCCGCGACCGACGACTTCTACGTGTATACGCCGCGCGTGGGGTACCGCGAGGCGCGCGCGGGACGTGCCGACTTCCAGTTCGACCTCAAGAAAGTCCCCGACGGGCTCATCACGGTCGAGGTCCTCGACTCGGCGGGCACGACCATCCGGACGATGAAGGGCAGGGGGCGGCCCGGGCTCAACAAGGTGGCGTGGAACCTGCGCTACGACCCGCCCGTGCAGGTGGAGATGCGGCACACGCCGCCCGAGCAGCCCTTCATCTGGGACGACCCGCGGTTCGCCGGGCGCGACACGCGGCCCGTGATCCACTGGGGCATCCAGTCGCCGCAGACCACGGGGCCCATCGCCGTGCCCGGGCGCTACGGCGTGCGCGTGACGGTGGCGGGCAAGTCGCAGGTGCGGCGGTTCGTCGTGCTGCGCAACGACAAGCTCAAGACGCCCATCGCCGACCTCGTGGCGTCGACGCGCGCACAGATCCGGATCCGCGACAACATCAACGCCACCGCGGAAATGGTGAACCGCATCGAGGTGATGCGGCGCCAGGTGCAGGACATCGCGAAGGCCGACACCACGAAGGCCGACGCGAAGGCGGCGTTGGCCGCTCTGGAGCAGAAGATCAAGGACGTCGAACTCACGATGCTGTCGAACTCCGACATGATGAGCGACGACAAGTACTATCCCGAACAGTACCGGATCTACCTCAACCTGCTCTGGCTGCAGGGCGAGGTGGGCACGGGGGCGAGCGACGTGGCCGGGGGCGCCGAGTACCGGCCCACGAACGCCTCGCTGCAGACGCTCACGGAGCTCGACAAGGACCTCAAGGACGCGAAGAAGAAGTTCGACGACCTGATGGCGAAGGTGATCCCCGACTTCAACCGGCAGTGGGCGGGGAAGCTGGCGCCCATCAGCGACAAGAAGACCGCCATGTAGTCCCGGGCGGGTCGCAGGCTGCGGCCCGCGCGGGGCGGGAGGTGACGTCTCCATGCAGCTGCTGATCGTCCGGCACGCCGACGCCGGTGACCGCGAGGAGTTCGCGGCCACCGGCCGGCCGGATGCGGATCGTCCGCTCAGCGACAAGGGTCGCGCGCAGATGCGCGGCGTGGTGAAGGCGGTGCGCGCGCTCGTGCCCGGGGGCAAGCTGGTGGTGACGAGCCCGTACGTGCGCGCGGCGCAGACCGCGGAGCTGCTCGTGCACGCGTGGCCCGACGCCGTGGTCGAGACCACCGGTGCGCTGGAGCCCGGCGCCCGGCCCGAGCAGCTCGCCGAGTTCCTCGCGGCGAAGGGCCGGCAGAAGGTGGTGGCCGTGGTGGGGCACGAGCCCGACCTGGGCGCGCTGGCCACGTGGTGCATGACCGGCCACGACGCGTCGCGGATGGCGTTCAAGAAGGCGGGCGCGTGCCTGCTGGAGTTCGAGCGCGGCGTGACGCGCGGCGGCGGGGTGCTGCGCTGGATGATGGGGCCGAAGCAGCTCGCGGCCCTGGCATAGCCGGGCCCGGCCGGGGGTGGTCCGGCGCGCGTCGGCGCGCGAATTTGCATCGTGAGCACGCCGTGACCGCGCAACCGCCGCTGCACCTGACGCCCGACGAAATGCGCGCGCTCGGCGAGCGCGCGCTCGACGTCGTGATCCGGCACTTCGAGGCGCGCCGCGACCAGCCCGTGGCGCGCGCGCTCACGCGCGACGCCGCCGAGCGCGCGCTCCGGACCCCGCTTCCCGAAGCCGGCACGCCCGTGGCCGAACTGCTCGACATCATGGTGCGGGACGTGTTTCCGTACGGATTCCAGACCGACCACCCGCGGTTCTACGCGTTCGTGCCCGGGGCGGGCAACTTCGTGAGCACCATCGGCGACCTGCTCACCAGCGGCCACAACCTCTTCGCCGGCCACTGGCTCGCGGCCCCGGGCGCCGCCGAAATCGAGATCATCGTCCTCGACTGGCTCAAGGAGCTCATCGGCTATCCCGCCCACGCGTCGGGCATCATGGTGAGCGGCGGCTCCATGGCCAACCTCTCCGCCGTCGCCGCGGCGCGCGAGGTGCGGCTCGGCGGCCCCGACCCGCGCGCCGTGGTGTACTGCTCCGACCAGACGCACTCGTCGGTCGCGAAGGGGCTCCGCATCATCGGCTTCCGCCCGGAGCAGCGCCGCACCGTGGCCACGGACGATGCGCTCCGCCTCTCCATTCCCGCGCTCGAATCCGCCATCCGTGACGACCGCGCGGCCGGCCGATTGCCGTTCTGTGTGGTGGCGAACGCCGGCACCACGAACACGGGCGCGGTGGATCCGCTCGGCCCGCTCGCCGACCTCTGCGCGCGCGAGGGCATCTGGCTGCACGTGGACGGCGCGTACGGCGCCGCGGCCGTGATCACGCCGCGGGGCCGGGCGGCGCTCGCCGGCATTGAGCGCGCCGATTCCATCACGCTCGACCCGCACAAGTGGCTCTTCCAGCCGTTCGAGCTCGGCTGTCTGCTCGTGCGCGACGCCACGGTGCTCACGCGCGCGTTCCGCGTGACCGACGACGACCGGCCCGACTACCTCGCCGACGTCACGCGCCACATCCGCGAGGACGTGAACTTCTACGAGCAGGGCGTGCAGCTCACGCGGTCGTTCAAGGCGCTCAAGCTGTGGCTCTCGATGCGCGCCTTCGGCCTCGCCGAATTTCGCCGGGCGATTGACGTCGGCTTCGACATGGCCGATGCGGCGGAGCGGATGCTGCGTGATGACGCGCGCTGGGAAATCGTGACGCCGTCGCAGATGGGCATCGTGACGTTCCGGTGGCGCGACGCGTCCCGGTCGCCCGCGGAGATCGACGCCATCACGGCGCGCACCGTGGACCTGATGCGCGCCGAGGGTTACGCGCTGGTGATGTCCACGGTGCTGCGGGGGCGGCCGGCGCTCAGGCTCTGCCCCATCCACCCGGCCACGCGCGAGGACGAGCTGCGCGAGACGCTCGTCCGGCTGGCCCGGCATTCGGCGGAGGCGGCTCGGGCGCCGGTGTAGCGCGAGAAGCGAGCCCCGCTGCGCACACGCCGTTTGGCGTGCCGTCCCGTCGCTACGGCTTGATCTCCGCCCCCGTCCGGTAGTAGTCGCCGAGCAGGTGCTCGGCGAAGTACTCCATGAGTTGTCGGTTGAAGTACGGCTGCATGTCGCCGTAGCCGTGCGGCTTGCCCGGCAGCAGGATGAAGTCGAACCGCTTGTTCGCCTTGATGAGCGCGTTCACCATCCGGATGGTGTTGCCGGGGTGGACGTTGTTGTCCATGTCGCCCGTGGCGAGGAGCAGGCTGCCCTTGAGGTTCGCGGCCAGCTCGATGTTCGTGGGCACGCGAATGGCGTACCGCAGCGAGTCGTCGGCGTAGCCCGTGTCGGCCGCGGTGCGCGGGCCG
>JAYEKC010000130.1:0-4441 GCA_034716715.1 Gemmatimonadota bacterium
GCCGGCCTCGAACGGGACTTCGACTGATGCCGGTCAGCCGCGACGACGTCCGCCGGATGGCCGACCTGGCGCGGATCGGCATCCCCGACGAGCGCCTCGACGCGCTGGTCGCCGAGCTCGACGGTATCCTGGCCCACATGGACGTGCTCGCCCGCGTCGAGCCGGCCACGACGGCGCGGGAGGTTGCGGGGATGCCCCTTGCTCCGGACGAGCCGCCCGGCGACACGCTGGCGCGGCCGCTGGAGTCGTTCGCGCCGCAAAGCCGTGAGGGGTTCTTCCTCGTTCCGCGGCTCGACACGCACGACGACGCCACGGGGGCATCGTGAGCGATGCGGCCGCGCGAGGCGCCGGGGCGGTCGCGCATGCCGTGCGAAGCGGGAGCGAGCGGGCGACGGACATCGCCGAGGCGGCGGTTGCGGCGGCGGCGCGCATCCAGCCGGAGTTGAATGCGTTTGTCTCCTGGGGCCGTGAGACGACGCTCGCGGCGGCTTCGGCCGCGCCGCACGGCGCCCTCGCGGGCGTGCCGGTCGCCATCAAGGACAACATCGCCACGCCGGTGCTCACGACGAGTTGTGGCTCGCGCATCCTCGCCGGGTACGTGAGCCCGTTCGAGGCCACCGCGGCGCGGAAACTCCGCGAGGCGGGCGCCGTGCTCGTCGGCAAGACGCAGATGGACGAGTTCGCGATGGGGTCGAGCACCGAGCACAGCGCCTTCGGGGCCGCGCGGAACCCGCACGATCCCTCGCGCGTGCCGGGCGGCAGCTCGGGCGGCTCGGCGGTGGCCGTTGCGGCCGGCGTCTGCCCGATTGCGCTGGGCTCCGAAACCGGCGGCTCCGTCCGCCAGCCGGCAGCCTTCTGCGGAATTGTCGGCGTCAAGCCGACGTACGGGCGCGTGAGCCGGTACGGGCTGGTGGCGTTCGCTTCATCCCTCGACAATGTCGGGGTGTTCGGCGCGACGGTGGACGACGCCGCCCTCGCCCTCGAGGTCGTCGCGGGCCCCGACACGGCCCGCGACGCCACGTCCACGCCGCGGCCCGTGGCGGACCTCCGGGTGCGCACGGGGTCCGCCGGCGACCGGGCCGACCTCCGCGCCGACCTCCGCGCCGACTTCCGCGCCGACCTCCGCGCCGACCTCCGCGGCGTCGTGATCGGGAAGCCCCGCGAGTACTTCCCGGAATCGCTCGACCCGGCCATTCGCGAGCGTTGCGCGCGGGCCCTCGACGCCCTCGCGGCCCGCGGGGCCACGGTGCGCGACGTGACGCTGCCGCACACCGACCTCGCCATCCCCGCGTACTACATCATCGCCCCGGCCGAATGCTCGGCCAACCTGGCGCGGTTCGACGGCGTGCGCTACGGCGCGCGCATCGCCGGCGACGGCCTGCGCGCGATGTATGAGGCCACGCGGTCGGCCGGTTTCGGGCCGGAAGTCACGCGCCGCATCCTGCTCGGCACCTACGTGCTCTCCGCGGGTTACTACGACGCGTACTACCGGAAGGCGATGCAGGTGCGCGAGCGGATCCGGGCGGATTTCGACACGGTGTTCGCGTCGGGCGTGCACGTCCTGTTCACGCCCACCACCCCCACGCCCGCGTTCCGCTTCGGCGAGATCTCGGACCCGTACGAGATGTACCTCGGCGACATCTTCACCGTGACGGCCAACCTGGCCGAGGTGCCGGCGATGTCGCTGCCGATCGGCCGCGTTCGCGGACTGCCCGTGGGCGGCCAGCTTATCGCCAACCGCTTCGACGAAGCCACGATGTTCCGTGTCGCGTACGCGCTCGAGGACGCGCTCGGCGGCGAGGCGGCGCGATGAGCCACGATCGGTACGAGATGGTGGTGGGCCTCGAAGTCCACGTGCAGCTGCGTACGCGCACCAAGGCGTTCTGCCGGTGCCCGGCGTCATTCGGCGATCCGCCCAACCGGAACACGTGCCCCGTGTGCCTGGGCCTGCCGGGCGCGCTGCCCGTGCTGAACGCGCGGGCGGTGGAGCTCGCCGCCCGCGCGGCCCTCGCCCTCGGGTGTGCCGTGCACGAGCGGTCGGAGTTCGCCCGCAAGAACTACTTCTATCCGGATCTTCCCAAGGGTTACCAGATCTCGCAGTTCGACAAGCCGCTCGCCACGGGCGGCGGCGTCACGCTCGCGGGCGGCCGCCGGATCGGCATCACGCGCATCCACATGGAGGAGGACGCGGGGAAGTCGGTCCACGACCGGTTCGCCGGCTTCACCGCCATCGACCTCAACCGTGCGGGCGTCCCCCTCATCGAGATCGTGAGCGAACCCGACGTTCGGTCGGCGGCGGAGGCCGCGGCGTACCTGAAGGCGCTCCGCGAGATTCTCGTGTACGCGGACGTCTCCGACTGCTCGATGGAGGAGGGGAGCCTCCGCGTCGATGCCAACGTCAGCGCGCGCCCGCATGGCGAGTCGTCGCTGCGCACGCGCACCGAGATCAAGAACCTCAACTCGTTTGCCAACGCCGAGCGCGCGCTCGAAATCGAGTTCGCGCGTCATTGCGCGGCGCACGACGCGGGCGAGCCGGTGGTGCAGCAGACCATGCTCTACGACGCGGGGAACGATGCCGTGCGGCCGGCCAGGTCGAAGGAAGAGAGCCACGACTACCGGTATTTCCCCGACCCCGACCTCCCGCCCCTTGTGCTCGTGCCGGGCTCCATGGACGCGGTGCGTCGGGCCTTGCCGGAGTTTCCCGCCGACAAGCGCGGGCGGTATGCCGACGTCCTTGGCGTTGTGCCCGCGGACGCGGAGGTGCTCACCGCCGACCGGGCGGTGAGCGGCTACTTCGAGGCGGTCGTTGCGGCGGGCGCGCCGGCGCAGGTGGCCGCCAACTGGGTGCTCGGCGAGGTCCTCGCGACCCGGAACGCGGGCGCGGGCGAGAAGGCCTTCGTTGCGCCGGAGCGGCTGGGCGCCCTGATCGGCCTGGTCCGGGAGGGCACCGTGAGCAACACGGCCGCCAAGGGCATCTACCGCACGATGCTCGACGACCCCGCGGCGCCGGCGGCCATCGCCGAACGCGACGGGCTCGTGCAGGTGGGCGACGCCGACGCGCTCACCCGGTGGGTGGACGAGGTGTTCGCCGAGAACCCCGACGAGGCGGCTCGGTTCTTGGGCGGCGAGGCGCGACTGCGGGGCGTGCTCGTCGGCCTGGTGATGAAGAAATCGAATGGACGCGCCGACCCGCGGCGCGTCAATCAGCTCGTCGCCGCTCGCGCGGCCGGCAAGTAGAGCGGGCCCGGCGCCTGCTCGGCGTAGGCAAGCGACGACGGCTGGAGGCCGAACCGGGCGCGGGCGTTGTCGATCAGGGCGTCCGCGCCTCCGGCCCGCGCGGCGCGCCGGATGCCCTTGGCGGCGCGAAGCGCGCGCTCGCCAGATGGGTCGTACGTGTACGCCACCGACCCCGCCTCGCGGGTGAGGAAGTCCATCACGTAGTCGTACGAGCGTGCGACGTGCTGGGCCACGACGGCGTCGGCCAGGTCCCACCGGCTGTTGGCGGCGACCATGGAGAACACGCGCTGCCATCCCGCGTTGTCCGTTGCCCGCACCATGCCCCGGAAGATCCTCCGGTTGGTCCGGGTCGAGAAGATCGTCGGGCTCAGCACGCGGTCGAGGTGGGAATCACTCGCGCCGTGGTCGAGCTGGATGACCTCCACCGCGCGCCGCGGGTAGCGGTCGCTGAGGTGCGTCTCGAACCGGCTCTCCCAGTAGCTGTGCCCGAGTGCCGTGGTGCTCGACGTCACCGCGAGTTGGTAGGGCACGAAGTAGTTGTGCGCCACCACGTCGGCGGCGAGATGCGCGAGGTACCCCCACGCGAACGCCTGCAGCGGCTCGGCACGCGCCTTCTCCAGGATCTCGAACCCCACCGTCCAGGAATGACAGTGGCGGCCGAACCGCGCGTACTTCTTCGCGATGCTCGTGTCCGCGGCGATCGAACCGTAGAGGAAGTCCCACGGATGCGACCGCAGCAAGGCGGCGAGCGCGGCCGGCAGCGCATCGGCCGCGCGCAGCACCGCCTCGCCGAGCAGGATGTGCGTGCCCGGCGTCCACGCGTGCGCCACGGTGGGAATCGCCGCCACCAGCAGCAACGCCAGGAGCACGGACCTGCCCATGCCGTTCGATGCTAGATGGCGCGCAGGGGCCGGTCAAGCAACTTGCTCGCGCCCGCGTGAGCGCCCATCGTTCGTCCCAACCAGCACCCGAGCACCGCGCACCGTGTCGAACCTCCAGTTCGTCGTCGAGGGCGGCCGTCCCCTGTCGGGGACGATCCGGCCCAGCGGCAACAAGAATGCCGCGCTTCCCATCGTGGCCGCAGCGCTCCTCACCGACCAACCGGTGACGCTGACGAACGTGCCTCGCATCCGCGACATCGAGACGCTCGTGGACCTGGTGCGCACGACCGGCGCCTCGGCCGACTGGACGGACCGCAACACGC
>JAYEKC010000131.1:0-4420 GCA_034716715.1 Gemmatimonadota bacterium
GCCGAGTCCCAGCGGGCGCTCCAGCGGGGTCGCCGTCCGCACTGCCGGACCCGGTAATCGATGAAGCGAGAGATCCTGATCAGCGGAACGCAACGCGAGATTCGCGTCGCGATTCTGGAGGACGACCAGCTCGTTGAGCTGCTGGTAGAACGGCCAGAAGCCCGCCGCATGGTGGGCGACATATACCTCGGGAAGGTCGAAGCGGTGCTGCCGGGCATCCAGGCGGCGTTCGTCGACATCGGAACCGAGAAGAGCGCGTTCCTGCACTCCTCCGACCTCGTGTACGACGAGGACGGCGACGAGGACGAGGACGACGATGCGGCCGACGACGTCGCCGACGATGTGGCTGACGCCATCCCGTCCGCGGACGGCGACGTTCCTGATGCGGCCGTCGAGCCGGGGGCGACCAGCGACGCCGCGGCGGCGGCCCGCACCAACGGCGCCGGCAGCGCCGGAGACGGTGGCCGGAACGGACAGCCCGGAGAGGGCGCGCGCAAGCCGGGGGACGGATCCCGTGGCGGCCGCGGGCGCCCCGGACGGCGGCGGCGGGCGGAGCCGCCCGCCATCCAGGACGTCCTGAAGCGCGGGCAGACGCTCATCGTGCAGGTCTCGAAGGAGCCGATCTCCACCAAGGGGCCGCGCGTCACGGCGCAGGTGTCGCTGGCGGGGCGGTTCCTCGTGCTGATGCCGTTCGCGTCCCGGGTCGGTGTGAGCCGAAAGATCGGGGAGCGCGCCGAGCGGCAGCGCCTTCGCCAGCAGGTGGAGTCGGTGCTGCCCAAGGATGCCGGCGGCGTCATCGTCCGCACCGTGGGCGAGGACGTCACGCAGGAGACGTTCAGTCGCGAGCTCACGACCCTGACGAGCCAGTGGGCGAAGATCAACAAGAAGGTGAAGTTCGTCGGGCCCGCGCCGAAGTTGCTGCACCGCGAGACGTCGCTCACCCGCGGCATCATCCGCGACCTGTTCAGCACCAAGGTCGACAAGCTCACGGTGGACTCGCGGCAGATCTACAACGAGATCGTCGAGTACCTGAAGGGCATCGCGCCGGAACTGATCGACCGCGTCGCCCTCTTCGAGGATAAGGCGTCGCTGTTCGACAAGGCCGAGGTCGAGCCCGAGATCCGCGACCTCTTCAAGCGGCGCTGCGACCTGCCCTCCGGCGGGTACCTGATCATCGAGCCCACCGAGGCGCTGGTGTCGGTGGACGTGAACTCCGGCCGGTACACGGGCAAGAAGGACCCGGAAAAGACGATCCTCAGGACCAACCTCGAGGCGGCGCGCGAACTCGCCCGGCAGGTCCGGCTGCGCGACATCGGCGGCATCATCGTCTGCGACTTCATCGACATGGAGTCGCGCAGCAGCCGCGACAAGGTGCTGCAGGAACTGCGCACGCACCTGGGCCGCGACCGGGCGCGCACCAAGGCATTCGCGATCAGCGAGCTCGGCCTCGTGGAGATGACGCGGCAACGGGTGCGCCAGAGCCACCTCCAGAGCATGACCGGGCCGTGCCCGACGTGCCACGGCACCGGGCGCATCTTCACGCCCGAGACCATCGTGCGCCGCATGGAGCGGTCGGTGCGCCGCATCGCGGCCGAAGGCCGCCGCGACAACCTCGTGGTGAAGCTGCACCCCGACACCGCCCTTTATGTGCTCCAGAGCGAGAAGGACCTCATTTCGCGCCTTGAGAAGGGCCTCGGCTTCCGGCTCGAGATGCGCGACGACCCCCTCCTGAAGCCCGACGAGTTCAAGCTGGTGGTGAAGGGCGCCGGCCGGGACGTGACACAGCAGTACGCGGTGGCCTAGGTAACGGCCTGACCTGCAACGCGTTAGGCGCCGTCGAGGGATTGACCGCGCCTGGCTCGAACGCTATGATTCATGGCTACGGCGGAAGCTCGCTTCCGTCTACTGTCTACTGTCTACTGTCTACTGTCTACTGTTTACTGTCTACTTTGATGTCCTACGCAATCTTCAAGACCGGCGGCAAGCAGTTCCGTGCCGAAAAGGGCGTGACGCTGCGCGTGCCGACCATCGCCGCCGACGCTGGCGCGAAGGTCGAGTTCACCGAGGTGCTGCTCGGCTCCGACGGCAAGGCCGTCAAGACCGGCACGCCGCTCCTCAAGGGCGCCAAGGTCACGGCCGAGGTCGTCAAGCACGGCCTGGGCGACAAGGTCGTCGTCTTCAAGTTCCGGCGCCGCAAGAACTACGCCCGCAAGCAGGGGCACCGGCAGCCGTTCACCGAAGTCCGCGTCAGCGACGTGTCGCTCGGCTAGCCCGGCGACCCCACGGCAGGCTACCGAATATGGCTCACAAGAAAGGCGTAGGCTCCTCGCGGAACGGGCGCGACTCCAACCCGAAGTACCGCGGCGTGAAGAAGTTCGGCGGCGAGCGCGTGCGCGCCGGCAACATCATCATCCGCCAGTGCGGCACGAAGTGGCACCCCGGCCGCAACGTCGGCCTTGGCACGGACTACACCATCTTCGCCCTCGTGGACGGGGTCGTGAAGTTCGAGCACAAGAGCAAGGCGCGGTACAAGGTCAGCGTATACCCCGAGGCGACCACGGCCGCGTAGCCGGCGGGAAACCCGGGCCGGCCCCGTGCCGTAGTGTCGGCACGGAGGCGCCATGGGACTGTTCACCCGCATCAAGTCGGAACTCTCGAGCGCTGGCACCGCCGCACGCGGCGCCATCGATGAGGGACGCGTCAGGTTCGAGATCTTCCGCGTGCGCCAGGCGGCGGACGCCGCCGCCCAGGCGCTTGGCTACGCCGTGCACCGGGCCAGGCGCGACGGCCGCGACCTGGACCCGGCCACCCTGGAACGCCTCGACGCAGCCGTGCGCGACCGCGAAGTGGAGGCGACGCGCCTCGAAACGGAACTCGCGCGGCACCGCGGGGACCCGGTGGCCGATTCCCGCCCCGATTCCCGCCCCGATTCGCCGCCAGCCGAGTCTGCCGAGCCCGCCGAGGCGTCGACAACGGCGGACAGCGACCAGCCAGGACAAAGCCGCTAGCTCAAAGTCGTAACCGACGTAGGCAGCAAAACCAGTCACTTCGCCGTCAACGCCGTGCGGATTCCCGAGACGTCGTCGGTGCACAGGCCGTCCACGCCCAGGGCGGCAAGTTGGCGGGCGCGGGCGGGGTCGTTCACTGTCCAGGCGATGACCCGCAGGCCTGCCTCGTGGATCCCAGTGACCAGCGGTGCGTCGATCATCGACTCCTGTTGCCACAGGTCGCGGCCAGCTACCGCGCGCACGACTGCGACGGGATCGAGGAGGTAGCTTGCCTCGAGCACGCCTCGCGACACGGATGGAGCGGCGGCACGGGCTTCCGCGACCATCCGGTGGTCGAACGAGTGCACGGCGGCGCCGTCGCCGAGGGGTAAGAGTGCGGCGACGGCGGGGCGCGCGGTGTCGGCGCCCTTGAGCTCGCAATAGATTCGCAGCCGACCGCCCACTCCCAGGATCACGTCGGCCAAGGCAGGGATCGGCTCGCTTCCAACCCGAAACGCCGCGAGATCCGAAAGCGTCAGGGAACGGATGCGGGCCGTGCGCGGTCCGTCCCGCACCACGGGGTCGTGATGAACCACGAGGTGGCCGTCGGCCGTCAGGTGGACGTCCAGCTCCACGGCGCCGGCGCCCAACGCCAGCGCCTGCTCGAAGGCCGTCATGGTGTTTTCGGGGCGCTCGGCCGAGGCGCCGCGGTGCGCGATGAGTTCTGGGCTGGAAGGCACGAGGGTTGCCGGGCGTACAGGACGGAGATGGTGACTTTCGAACGCTAACGCCGGCGCCGGCCGGCCGTCTAATGGGGTGAGCGCGCGACGTGTCGTCAGCGAGCAACGAAGACCGGGCGGTGGACGCCGCCCTCATTGAACGATGGAAGGGCGGCGACCAACGGGCGGCGACGATGCTTGTCGAGCGGCACGCGGCGGCGCTCGCGCGGTTTGCGGCAAGCTCCGGCGTCCGGGAGCGGGTGGACGAGCTCGTGCAGGACACCTTCGTCCGGGCGTTCAACTCGATCGACTCGTTCCGTTCCGATTCGACCCTCCGGACGTGGCTGTTCACGATCCTGAAGCGGTTGATCCTGGACCGGAGGCGAGCCGAGAAACGACGGGGTGAGGCGGTGGAACTGGAGGAGGGACATGCAGTGCAGGCCTACGATGCACTGGATTCCCTGGTGGCGGACGAGACGGCGCAGCGGGTCCGGTTGGCCGTGGACCGGCTCTCGCCGCTCCAGCGCGAGGTGTTCCTGTTGCGGGTGAATGAGGGACTGGCGTACGGAGAGATCGCGACGATCGTGAGCAGCACGGAAGGGGCCTGCCGGGTCCACTACCACAACGCGATGCGGGCGATCAAGGAGTTTCTCGGTGACGATGCGTGATTGTCCTGATGGTGCGATGCGCGACCTGCTGCCGATCCTTGCGGCG
>JAYEKC010000132.1:0-4393 GCA_034716715.1 Gemmatimonadota bacterium
CAGCCGGCCCCCCGCCGTAATAGCCGGTCAGCGCGCCGGGGCGTAGAATTGCGGGATGTTCTCCCTCGAACTCGACGACTTCGAAGCGGTCCGGAACCGCATCGCCCCGCACATCCACTGGACGCCACTGCTCTCCTCGCAGACCCTCGGCGAGGCCACTGGCTATGAGGTGATGCTCAAGGCCGAGTGCTTCCAGAAGGTGGGGAGCTACAAGATCCGCGGACCGCTGAACAAGTTCGCGCTGATGCCCGCCGAGCAGAAGAAGCGGGGCGTCGTCTGCTCGAGCGCCGGCAACCACGCGCAGGGGGTGGCGCTCGCGGCGCGCATCCACGGCATCCGGGCGGTGGTGTGCATGGCGACGAACGCGACGCCGGCGAAGGTCGCGGCCACGAGGGCGTACGGCGCCGAGGTGGTGCTGCACGGCAGCATCTGGGACGAGGCCAACGAGAAGGCGAAGGAGCTCGTGGAGAAGGAGGGGCTCACGTACGTCCACCCGTTCGACGACGAGCAGCTCATCGCGGGGCAGGGCACGCTTGGCCTGGAGGTGGTGAAGGACTGGCCCGACCTCGACGCCATCGTGGTGCCCATCGGGGGCGGCGGGCTGATTTCGGGCGTGTCGATGGCCGTGAAGAGCCACAACCCGAACGTGCGGGTGATCGGCGTGGAGTCGAGCGACGGGCCGGCGATGCAGCGGAGCGTCGAAGCCGGCGAGCTGCAGACCATCGACTGCAAGACCATCATCGACGGGCTGCGCGTGCGCCGCGTGGGCACGCTGAACTTCTCGGTGGTGCAGCGCTACGTGGACGAGATCGTCGCGCTCCCCGACAAGGACATCTTCGAGGCGATGCTGTGGACGTGGGAGCGGTGCAAGCTGGTGTGCGAGGGCGCGGCGGCGGCGCCCGTGGCTGCGCTGCTGCACGGCCTGGTCAAGCTGCCAAAGGGGTCGAGGGTGGCCGCGGTGATCAGCGGCGGAAACGTGAACCTCGACCAGCTGCGTGGACTTCGCTGGAACTGAGCGGCGCCGCTTACTACTAAGTGCATAGTTGACATCCTGCCCCGCCCGTGGTATTGTCTACTATCACCTTAGTAGACTGGGAGGCGCGATGGCCGGGGGTACGCTCGGGGAGCGGGAGCTCGACGTGATGGCCGTGCTGTGGGAAGCGGGCTCGGGCACCGTCGAGGAGGTGCGGCGGCGGCTCCCCACGAAACTCGCCTACACGACGGTGCTGACCATCCTCCGCAACCTGGAGGCCAAGGGGTTCGTCTCGCACGACGAGGAAGGACGCGCGCACCGGTATGCCCCGCGCGTGGCCCAGCGGTCAGCGCGACGCAATGCGGTGGCCCGGCTCGTACGCCGCTTCTTCGGCGGGTCGACCGAGGCCGTGCTCGCCCACCTGGTGGACGAGCACGACCTCGATCCCGACGACCTGATCCGCCTGGCGCGGATCGCGTCGAAGAAACCGAAGAAGGAGGGCGGCCGATGATCGTCGCCTGGATGGTCGGCACGATCCTGCTCGGGGGCCTCATCGCCGTGGCCGCCACCGTCGCCGATCGCGCGGCCGCAGCCGCCGGCTGGTCCCGGCGCACGGCGTGGGCGTTTGCCCTCGCGGCCGCGATGCTCTGGCCGCTTGGCGCCGCCGGAGTCGCCGCCTGGCGCACCGCGCCCCACACGCCGGTGGCCCCCGTCGCGCTCAGCGCCACGCAGGTCATCGCAGCGCGGATCGCCGCGCCGCAGGCGTGGCGCGTGCAGCCCGCAGCAGTCCTGACGGCGATCTGGGCCGCCGCATCGGTCCTCCTGCTCGCGCGCCTCGGCATCGGCGTCGCACGCCTGCGGCACCTCCTGCGCACCGCGGAGCCCGCCGATGTGGACGGCGTACGCGTGTTCATCACGGATACGATGGGGCCGGCCGTATGCGGCGTGTTGCGACCGCGCATCCTCGTGCCGCGGTGGTTCCTCGACCTCGACGCGCCGCTTCGGTCGGTGGCGCTGCGCCACGAAGCGGAACACGCGGCGCGTGGCGACGGGAGCGTCGTGCTCGCGGCCACGCTCGCGACGAGCCTCATGCCGTGGAGTCCCGCGGTCTGGTGGCTGGCCCGCCGGTTGCGCCTGGCGATCGAGCTCGATTGCGACGCGCGCGTGCTCCGCACCCTCGGCAGGGGCGACGCGACACATCGCTACAGTCACCTGCTCCTGCTCGTGGCCCAGCGCCAGTCGGTCGCGCGCCTGCTGCCGGTGCTGGCCGAATCGAACGTACACCTGGAACGGAGGATCACGACCATGCACGCCCCGATGCGCACGACATCCCGCGTTCGCGCCGCCGCACTCGGCGGCGTCGCCGCGGCGGTGGCCCTCTTCGCCTGCTCGCCTCGCGTCACCGGCGACCTCACGGCGCCGCAGACGATGTCGGCCGACCGGCTGGCCGGCCTCGGGCCGGCGGCGCAGAGCCAGAAGACCTTCTTCGAGTTTCAGGTGCAGAAGCCCGTGCAACTTGCCGACGGCAGTCCCTCGCCGAGCTACCCGGACATCCTGAAAATGGCCGGCGTCGAAGGCGAGGTGCTCGTGCAATTCGTCGTCGAGCCTGATGGCACAATGATGCCGGGGTCCGTCAAGATCCTCAAGTCGACACATCCGCTCTTCACGGCTGCCGTAAACAAGGCGCTCATGGAGGCGCGCTACACACCGGCCGAGGTGGATGGAAAGAAGGTGCGGCAGCTGGTGCAGCGACCGTTCGTATTCTCCATCTCGACCGCCGACCGGGCGCAGTTTGGCGACACCACCGCCACGAAGCCGGCGGCCGTCCTCAAGCTCGCGCCGACGATCGTGAAGCCGCCGCGCTAGTGCGGGCGTTGCGAGGGAGTGGCGCCCGGCGGAAGCCGGGCGCCCTCATGCGCTCCGGCCGCCGTGCGATCAGCGGCGGATCGGCCGCCCGGACATCGCGCCGGAGTACCGGCCGTTGTCCACCGCCACGATCCCGTTCACGAGCACGTACTTCATTCCCGTCGCCAGCAGTTCCGGCTCCCGGTAGGTCGAGCGGTCCTGCACGTCCATCGGGTTGAACACGATCACGTCGGCGAACTGGCCCACGGCAATCGTCCCGCGGTCCCTGATCCGGAGCTGCTGCGCCGTCTCGCTGCTGCTCCGCTGGATGGCGCGCTCCAGCGTGAGCACGTGGTCCTGCTCCACGTACTGGTGGATGAGCTTGGCGAACGTGCCGTACTTGCGCGGGTGGCCGTCGCTGCCGTCGGAGCCGGTCACCACCCACGGCTGCACCATGAACCTCCGGATGTCGTTCTCGTTCATGTTGAACGACGCCACGCCCGAGCCGCCGGCGAGGATGATGTCGATCGCCGTCTCGATGGGATCCTTCTTCCGCTCCGTCGCGATCTCCTCGAGGTTCTTGCCGAGGATACCGGGCACGCGGGTGGACACCATGAGCAGCGACGCGGCGCCCCCGCGCCGGCGCATGTTGTCGGTCATCTCCGCCACGATGCGCGCGCGGACGGCGGGGTTGGCGAGCCGCGCGCGCAGCGAGTCGCCGCCGCCCTCCTCCGACCACCGCGGGAGCAGCGCGGCGCTCACGCTCGTGCCCGACGCGGTGTAGGGATACTGGTCCGCCGTCACCTCGAGTCCCTGCGCGCGCGCCGCGTCCACGAGCCTGATGACGCTGTCGCTCTGCCCCCACACGTCCACGCCGAGCGCCTTGATGTGGGAGATGTGCACGGGAATGCGGGCGTCGCGGGCGATGCGTATCGTCTCGTTGATCGAGCCGATGAGCCCGATGGTGTACGAGCTCTCGTCGCGCATGTGCGAGTCGTAGATGCCGCCCTTCTGCGCGGCCACCTTCGCGAGCTCGATCACCTCGTCGGTCTCCGCGAAGCTGCCCGGCGCGTAGTAGAGGCCCGTGGACATCCCGATCGCGCCCTGGTCCATGGCGCGCGCGACGAGCTTGCGCATCGAGTCGAGCTGCGCGGGCGACGCGGGGCCGCCCGTCATCCCCATCACGTTGCCGCGCACCGAGCCCTGGCCGATGTACAGGGCGGCGTTGGTGCCGATGCCCTGCCGCGCCCACTGGTCGAGCGTGCGGCCGATCTCGATGGTGCCGCCGCCGTCGTTGTTCGTCACGACCGTGGTGACGCCCTGCATCAGGTAGGCGAGGTTGGCCCGCCGCGACTGGCTGGAGAGGTCGCTGGCCGCGTGGGTGTGCGGATCGATGAATCCCGGCGCAACGGTGAGCCCCGACGCATTGATGTTGCGGAGGGCCACGGCGCCCTCGCGCGAGGCATCGCCGATGAAGGCGATGCGCCCGTCGCGGATGCCGACGTCGAGGATGCGGCCGGGCGTGCCGGTGCCGTCGATGACGGTGCCGCCGCGGATGAGGACGTCGAAACGCTG
>JAYEKC010000133.1:0-4364 GCA_034716715.1 Gemmatimonadota bacterium
TAGTGACCGCCGTGGGGCCGGCCAACGTGAGCCCCCAGGCCACAAGGAGCGCCGCGGTGGCCACCGAACCGGTGCCGCACGCCTGGGTCTCCGCCTCGACACCGCGCTCGTAGGTTCGCATCCGCCACCCGGCGGGTCCCCTGGACACGAAATTGACGTTGGCGCCGCGCTCGAGACTCGGGTGGTGTCGGAGCTCCCTGCCGCGGGCGGGAACGTCGACGGCGGCGGTGTCGTCCACCAGCACCACGAGGTGCGGGACCCCGGTATTCGCGAAGCCGATGCGGCGCTCCCCGGGGCCCAGGGGGATGGGAACGTCCGGGCGCAGGCCCTGCACGGGTGCGAGACCGATCTCCGGAGTCCCGGCCGAAACCACCGCCCGGACCGGCCCGATGTCGGTGGTGAACGAGAAGGCCCCCTCCCCCGCCAGGCCGAGTTGCACGGCAAGGCTGGCACTGCAGAGGGAGGCGTTCCCGCACAGTTCTCCCCGGCTTCCGTCCCTGTTGTAGTACCGGATCGCGAATGCGTCCGAGGGATGCCGCTCGATGAGCACGACGCCGTCGGCGCCGATGCCATCCGTGCGGGAGCACAGGGCCGCGATTGCCCCGGGGGCTTCGATCCCCGGAGGCGCGCCGTCGCGTGCGTCGATCACGACGAAGTCATTTCCGGACCCGGTCATCTTCCAGAACCGGGTGCCTGCCAGGGGCGCGTTCCGTTCGGGTGCGCCGGGGTTCGTCACAGGCGGCCCACCAGGGCCCACCACCGGAGGCGCCAGACCATGAAGATCGCCTCCCGGACGATGCCGCCGTGCATCTTGCTCGTGCCGTGGGTCCGGTCCGTGAACACGATCGGAATCTCGACGCCGCGGAAGCCCCGCCGGAACGCGCGGAAGCTCATCTCGATCTGGAAAGCATAGCCGTTCGACCGCACCGCGTCGAGCTTGATGGCCTCCAGGACGCGGCGATGGAAGCACTTGAAGCCGCCCGTGGCGTCCCAGAGCTTCATGCCCGTCACCCAGCGCGCGTACACGTTCGCGAAGTAACTGAGCATGAGGCGCGACATCGGCCAGTCCACGACCGTGACGTTGCCGTCGAGGTACCGCGAGCCGAGGACGAAGTCGGCGTCACGGGCGGCCTCAAGGAAGCGCGGGATCTGGGCCGGATCGTGGGAGAAGTCGGCGTCCATCTCCATGATGAACTCGAAGTCGCGCTCGAGGGCCCAGCGAAATCCGTCGCGGTAAGCCGTACCGAGTCCGAGCTTTCCGGGCCGCCGCAGCAGGTGGATTTTCGGGTTGGCGCGGGCCATCTCGGCGACGATGTCCCCGGTTCCGTCCGGCGAGTTGTCGTCCACGATCAGGACCTCGACCCGCGCGTCGGCCGCGAGCGCGGCCGCGATGATCTTGCGGACGTTCTCCTGCTCGTTGTACGTCGGGACGATGACCAGCGCCTTGTCGCTCATTGGGCGACCGGCGTTGGCGCGGCGGCCCGGCGATCAGCAACCCACCCGGCCGCCCACCAGACGACAGCCAGCAGGATCGCCGCAATGGTCACGGCCTTGCCCCGCTCATACGTCGGGCTCGTGAACGTCAGCTCCACCGCCCTGGCCCCGGCCGGGAGCGGCACGCCAATCAGCACGTAGTCGGCGCGCACCGTTGGCGCCGGTTTCCCGTCGACCGCGGCGATCCAGCCCGGGTAGTAGTTCTCCGACACCACGAGCGCAGCCCCCGCTGGAGCCGGTGCGCTCAGTTCGAGGCTGATCCGGCCGGCAGCGTACGACTTCGTCGCGACGGCAATTGGGAGCGGCGAGGGAATGGCCGTAAGCGACACGCCCTGCACCGGCGCCGCGGGATCGACGAGGGCCACGCTGCGCACGGGGAAGTTCGGGGCGCGAATGGCGCCGAGCACCTGATCGTCGGGGTACTTCGCCATCGCCGGTGCCACCCAGGCGAACGCGTTGTCGCCGGGGAGTTCGTACAGCGACACGCGGGTGCCCGCGGCATTCGCCACCGGCCCGACGACGCGCTTCCATCCCGGGACGTTCACGGAATCATTGTTCACGAGCACAAACCGGGTGTTCGTCAGCGCGAGCGTCGTCGGGTTCAGCTGCATCTCCGGTGTTCGGAACACCTGGTAGCGGCCAATCTCGTTCCCGTGATAGCCGAACGTCTGGCGTATGCCATGGACCATCAGGCCGTCGGCCGAGAGGTACGGCTCGTTTGGCGCAGCCGGTTGCGACTGGTCCTCGATCGCCATCACGCGCGCGGGCTGCCCGGCCTTGGTCGCCTGCTTCACGTACTCGATGGTCGGGTCGGACGCAAACAGCTCGGCCGCCGGGGCGATTGACCCCCAATACCGCCGCTCGACCGTCCAGAGGTCGAATGCGCACAGTGCCGCGAAGGCCACGCCCGCCGGCCACCCGCGGACCTTCCCGGCGGCAACGCCGGCCAGCAGCCCCAGCGCCGCCAGGACGAACACGAACGAGCGGAGCGCACCAACCTTGAGGTCCCCCGCCCCGGCGTCAATACGCGCGGCAAACGGTTCGTACGTCACGAGGGAGTGCGCGACGTTCGTGAGCGCCCCGCTGACACCGAGCAGCGTGATGACGGCGGCAGCGATCGCCCAGGCGGCGAGGTAGCGCCGCGCCACCCGGCCCTCGAGGGCGCGCTCGGTACCCGCGGCCGCAAACACGGCGATGGCAAACGCGGTGATGTAGAAGATCGTGCTCGGCGCGCGCATGTGCTGGATCATGGGCACGACCGCGTACACGATCCGGTAGAACGGCGTGTAACCGCCAAGCGCCCAGAGCAGCGCAGCCACCCCGGTCCACAACCAGAACCGCATGAAGCCACGACGGGCCGCCGTCGTCGCGGCGCCGAAGCCGAGCCCGGCGAGGACCAGCACGGCGACGCCGGCGTACTCGCTGTGGAAGTGGATGACGTTGCGGCCCCAGTAGTTGTCGAGGATCCCCGAGAACTGCGGCAGGTAGAGGTTGAACAGCTCCTCGATCGGGAACGAGTAGGACGTCGCCTTCTCGTACGTGAAGGCCGCCGCGCGTGGCGACCACGGCGTGTACTCGGCCACGGGGAGGTACTGGATCGCGCCGACGGCGACGCCGATGGCTACGGCAGCCAGGGCCAGCCCCAGCCGGCGCATGGCGACGCCTCGCTCGAGCGGCGCGCCCGTGCTCGCCCCAAACGCGAGGTACAGCGCCCACGCCGCCGCCGCGATCATCACCTGCTCGAAGAGCTGGGGATGGGGCGTGAGGAGGGTGAGCCCGACGACGAGCGCGAGCGCGCCGAAGGCCCACCGGCGCCCGTCGCGCACGGCCCACGTGAGCACGATGAGGAGCACCGGGAACAGGGCGTTCACGAACAGCTTGCCGTCGTGCCCCGCCGAAAGGAGCGACGACACGAACCCCGTCATCATGTACGCCACGCCGCCTACGAGGGCGCCGGAGAACGACATCCGCGCGGCGATCCGCAGGAACCAGTATGTCGCCATCCCGCACAGGAAGAAGTGCGCCACCATGCCCCAGGACATCGCGGCGTCCACCGGCATGACCAGGCGGAGCAGGAACGTGGGGTAGAACGTGTCGCCGTGCATCGCGGCCACGAACGGCATGCCGCCCTGCAGGAACGGGTTCCAGAGCGGGAACGCGCCGTTCGCCTTCTCGTATGCGGCCGCAAACGACCGGAAGGCGTACCCGGCGAGGAACTGGTCGCTGCTGGGATTCACGAGGAACCGGCCCAGCAGCGCCGGCCACGCGAGCGACAGCGTGCACGCGCCGTACACGAGCGCCGCCCAGAGCGACGCGAATCGTGGTTCGAGGGCCTGTCCGGTGCCCTGTTCGTTCTTCATTTAACGGATCCAGATGGTGACGTGCCGGCCCGGCGGGCGAAGCCAAGGTACAAGAGGCCGGGAATGATCTCGAGCACGGTCAGCCAGCCGCGCGACGCGAGCACGAGCAACCATGCGTCGGCGCCGGTGGCGATGCCGAAACGCTCGAGCAGTTGTTGCAGGACCACTTCCCGGATGCCGATCCCGCCGGGGGCCAGCAGGAACAGGAATCCGGCGATGTACGACCCGGTGAAAGCTGCCGTGGAGCGCAGGACGTCGCCAGATGGTCCCAGCAAGGCCACCTGGAGCAGGTGGAAGGCGATGCCGTACAACAGCCACGCCACGGCGCACCCGAGGGCGGCAACCCATACTGCGGAGTGCGGGAGGCGGGGCTCGGCGATTGGGCGCTTGAGTACGCGCGAGGCCGTGCGGGCCACAACGGGCAGGATCCACGGAGCGGCAAGGACCCCCGCGGCGAGCGCCGCGGTGAGCGGGACGGCCCACGCCGGCGCATCGAGCCTGCCGGCGCCG
>JAYEKC010000134.1:0-4344 GCA_034716715.1 Gemmatimonadota bacterium
CGGCGCAGCGAGCGCAAGCCACGCGACCACGTGGAGGTCCACGGCCCACGTCACGGCACCGGCCCCCGCCACGCGAGCAGGCCAAGCTCGACCAGCAGCGCCGCGAGCGCAATGCCGAGCGGCCAGCGATACAGTTCCTGGTACCGCACGTATCGCCGCGCCCGGATGGGCGACCGCTCGAGCTGGTCGATCTGCTCGTAGATGCGCTGCAGCGCCAGGCCGTCGCGCGCGCGGAAGTAGCGTCCGCCGCTGACGTCGGCCACGTACTGGAGCAGCGCGTCGTCGATCTCCACCGGGCGGTTCTCGTAGCGCAACCCGAACACGCCGCGACCGACGGGCACGGGCGCCATGCCCTCGCTGCCCACGCCGATCGTGTAAATGCGAATGCCGAGCGCCGCCGCGGCGTCGGCGGCCGTGCGCGGATCAATGGCGCCGCGGTTGTTCACGCCGTCGGTGAGGAGCACCAGCACTTTCGACCGACCGGGGGCGTCGCGCAGGCGGTTCGCGGACGTCGCGATGGCGGTACCGATGGCGGTGCCGTCCTGCAGCTGGCCGGGCTGGAGGTTGTCCACCGCCGCCAGGAGCACCGGGTAGTCCACCGTGAGCGGCACCTGCGTCAGCGCCTCGCCGGAAAAGGCCACGATGCCCACCTGGTCCACCGTGCGCGCACGGATGAATTCCTTCACGCGCTCCTTCGCCACCTCGAGCCGGTTGAGCGGCTGGAAGTCCTCGGCGAGCATCGAACTCGACAGGTCGATGGCGAGGATGATGCTGATCCCGTCCGACTCCACCTGCTCGGCCCGTGCGCCGGCGCGGGGCCGCGCCACGGCGAGGCAGACACCGACGATCGCAACCACGCGCGCCGCGAGCAGCGTTCGCGCCACCCAGCGTCCGCGCGACTCGCCGCGCGCGAGCAGGTCCACGCGGGAGAACAGGATGGCCGGCGGACGGCGGCGCCGCCGCCACCACGCCCACGCGCCCACGGCGAGCAGGAGCAGCAACCACCACGGCGAGCCGAAGTCGATGCGCGTGAGCACGTTCATCGCCGTCTCGGCCTGGCGGGGCGCTCGAGGGCACGCAGCCGCGCCTCGTAGGCCACCTGCACCTGCGACGTGACCTCCCGCGCCTCGCGGCCGAGCGACGCCGCGTCGGCCCGGTCCACGGCGGCCTGCGCGAACCGGATCTCGGCGTCGCGCTGGAGGAGCGTCGCCACGCGCGGTACCGGCACCGGGAAGTCCTCCTCCGTGAGCTTCGCCAGGGCCAGCGGGGCGTCGAGGCCCGCCGGGACGGCGGGAAAGCGGCGCTCGAGGTAGCGCCGCAGCACGTCAACGTGAGCAATGACGTGCCGCCCCGGTTCGCCAGACTCCGCAAGTCCGAGCGCATCGAGTGCGTCGAACGCCGACTTCGCTTCGGCCCACGCCTCCGGAGCCGCGCGCCCCGCCCCGGCCGCCCGCCGCGCCCGGCGATGCCGCCACCACAGGGTGGCGAGGGCGGCGGTGATGAGGCCGAGAATCACGTACTGCCAGAGGCGGCCCGGCAGCGGAAGCGGCGCCCGCGCATCGCGCGGCACCTGCTCGGCGCTGTCGGCCGGGAGCAGGCTCCGCACCCGGATGGCCGGCGCGCCGACGGCGAATGCCTGGTCGCGCCCGGCCACCGTGACGACCACCGGCTCGAACGGCACGGGGTGCGCACCGACGTCCCACGCGACGAACGTGTAGGTGGCGGTGCGGTCGAGCACGTCTCCCGGCGGCCCATCGGTGGTCGCGCGCGGATCGACCGGCTCCACGGGTCCATTGAGCGCGGGTACTTCGGGGAACCGGATGGTGGCGACCTTGGGTGCGCGCACCCGCACGCGAACCGAGAACCGGTCGCCGACGGTCACCGATTCGGGGACCACCTGCACCGACACCAGCGCCTGCCGCGGGTCGGCCTGCGCCGCCGCCACACGCGGCCCGGCGGCGAGAACCGCGACGAGCGTCGCGACGACCGCAGAGCGCATCACCGCCTCCGCAACCGCCGGCCGCGGAGTTCCCGCGTGCTGAAGAAGCGCAGCATCGGCTCGGCCCAGCCCTCCTCGGTGCGCACCAGCACCTCGTCGATGGCGAGGCGCCGCAGGAGCGACTGCCGGGCCGTTCGCTCGGCGTCGACTGCCGCCCGGTAGCGGGCGCGGACGCCCGTGTCGCTCGTGTCGATCTCGAGGTACCGCCCGCTCTCGGCGTCCACCAGGCGTGCGACGCCGAGGTTCGGCAGGTCGCGCTCGCCCGGATCGTCGAGCACGACGGCGACGACGTCGTGCCGCTGCGACAGCGCGCGCATCTGGCGATCGACGCTCGGGGTGACGAAATCGGAGATGACGAACACGATGGCGTGGTGCGACAGCACGCGGGCGGCGTAGTCGAGCCCGGCGGCGAGGTCGGTCGCCCGCGCCGACGCCGGCCAGGCCAGCACGTCGCGCACGAGGCGGAGGGCGTGGCGGCGGCCCTTGCGGGGCGGCACGACGTGCTCCGGGTGGTCCGAGCAGAGGATGAGGCCCACGCGGTCGTTGTTGCGCGTGGCCGTGAGCGCGAGCACGGCGGCCAGTTCGGCGGCCATCGCCTGCTTGTCGCGCGGCCCCGTGCCGAACCGGCTCGAGCCCGAGCAGTCCACGACGAGCAGCACGGTGAGCTCGCGCTCCTCGACGTACCGCTTGACGTACAGCCGCCGCATCCGCGCGCTGACGTTCCAGTCGATGGTGCGCACCTCGTCGCCCGGCTGGTACTCGCGCACCTCCGAAAACTCCATGCCCTGCCCCTTGAACACCGAGTGATACTCCCCGACGAACCGGGAGTTCACCAGCCCGCGCGTGCGCAGTTCGATCCGCCGGACCTGCCGCAGGATCTCCGGGGCGATCGCGGTCACGGCGACGGGACGGTCGCGAGGACGCGGCCGATGACCTCGTCGCTCGTGACGTTCTCTGCCTCGGCTTCGTAGGTGAGCAGGACGCGGTGGCGGAGGACGTCGGGGGCCATCGCGCGCACGTCGTCCGGCGAGACGAACGCCCGGCCCCGGAGGAAGGCGTGCGCCCGCGACGCCTGCGCCAGCGCGATCGTCGCGCGGGGGCTCGCCCCGAACTCCACCAGCGGCACGAGGTCGGGGAGCCCCACGTCGCCGGGCGCGCGCGTCGCGTGCACGAGGTCGACGATGTAGTTCACGATGCGCTCGTCGAGGAAGAGGCCGGCGATCTGCGCCCGCGTCGCCAGGATGTCCTGCGGCGACGCCACGGGCTCCACCGGAATCGCCGCGCCGCCCGCCATGCGGCGCATGATCTCCTTCTCCTCCTCCCGGCCGGGATAGCCCACGCGGAGCTTCAGCATGAACCGGTCCACCTGCGCCTCGGGCAGCGGGTACGTGCCCTCCTGCTCGATCGGGTTCTGTGTGGCGAGGACGAGGAAGGGCTCGTCGAGGTGGAACGTCGTGCCGCCGATCGTGACCTGCTTCTCCTGCATCGCCTCGAGCAGGGCCGCCTGCACCTTGGCCGGGGCGCGGTTGATCTCGTCGGCCAGGACGATGTTGGCGAAGATCGGGCCGTGCTTCACGGAAAACGTGCTGGTGGCCTGGTCGAAGACCTGCGTGCCGATGACGTCGGCCGGGAGCAGGTCGGGCGTGAACTGGATGCGACTGAAGTGCGTCCGCACGGTCTCGGCGAGCGTGCGCACCGTCAGGGTCTTGGCGAGCCCCGGCACGCCCTCGAGCAGCACGTGGCCGCCGGTGAGGAGCGAGATGAGCAGCCGTTCCACCATCGCGTCCTGGCCCACGACGCGCCGCGCGACCTGGTCGAGGATGGAACGGACGAGCGAGTGGTCGACGGCGGAATCGGCGTTCGTAGTCACGAGGCAGGTGCGTGAGGAGGCATGAACGGCGGGCCAATCATTATACAGTACGCAGCAGGCCGCGTTCACGGTCCGTGAGCGGGCGGCAGGCGCCCCGCGGGAGGCGCCCGAGACGGACCGGCCCGAACCGCGTGCGCACGAGCCGGTGGACGTCGAGGCAGAGGTGCTCGCAGACGCGGCGCACCTCGCGGTTGCGGCCTTCCCGCAGCGTGAGCTCGAGGTTCCAGTGCCCGTGACCGGCCGGCGTGGCGCGAACGTCGCCCGCCTCCACCGGGCCGTCCTCGAGCACGATGCCGCGACGCAACGCGCGCACGGCCGTCCGGACGTCGCCGCCCACGGTCGCCACGTACGTGCGCTCGACGCCGGAACTCGGGTGCGTGAGGCGGTGCGCGGCCTCGCCGTCGGTGGTCAGGAGGAGCACGCCCTCGGTGAGGTAGTCGAGCCGGCCGACGTAGGTGAGTCCGGGGTCCGGCGG
>JAYEKC010000135.1:0-4343 GCA_034716715.1 Gemmatimonadota bacterium
TCGACCTCGACGTCTTCGACCCGCCGCGCGAGGACTGGCTCAAGAAGACGGACAGTTACCTGAGAAAGTAGACAGCAGAAAGTAGACAGTAGACAGAGGGGGACACTTGGGGACCCTGGAAAGCGCGTTGGCCGATCAGCAGCGAGCAGCGGACGCGTTCAAGGCCGCCGTGCTCGCCGTGCCCGAAGGCGCTTGGAACGTGCCACGCGCGCCGGGGAAATGGTCGCCGGCGCAGGTGGTGGACCACGTGGGCGTCAGCACCCGCGTCGCGCGCAACGCGGTCGCAGGCAACGCGGGGATGGGTGGAATCCCGAAGTTCCTGCGCTGGCTGCCGCGGAAGACCTTCTTCGAGAAGGTCCTGGCGAAGGGTTTTCCCGTGCAAGGGAGGGGACCCGCGGTGTTCGCGCCGGCGCGCGACCCGATGCCGCGCCAGAAGCTCATCGAACAGCTCGACCACGAGCTCTCCGTATTCGTCGCCGACGCGCGGGCGGCCGCGGCGGCGGGAACGACCACGTTCGAACACACGTTCTTCGGGCGCATCGCCATCGCCGACTACATCACGTTCAACGCCCGCCACCTCGACCATCACCGGGAGCAACTTCCCGGGGCCTGAGCCAGGCCCGCCGGGCGCAGGAGATCCGCGTCCGCCATTGCCCGACAGCCGTGGTGACGCAGGTCATTGCCGCCGGGCACCGGGCGGCGATATTTGACCGGTTGGCCCCCCTTCTCCCGGAGCGTGTTCCATGGCCCGCGTGGTCCTGCTGGCGCTCACCGCCGCATCGGTCGTCCAGGCGCAGTCCGCATTCGAGGGCACACTGTCAATGGCCCTGTCCGGCGACAACGGCAGGTCGACGGACGTCACCTACATGGTGAAGGACGGCAAGATCCGGGTGGAAATGCCGGGCGGGCGCGGCGGCATGGGCGTGATGATCATGGACGTCGCCGAGAAGAAGATGCTGATCCTGATGGCGGCCCAGAAGATGTACATGGAGCAGTCGATGGCGGGCGCGATGGCGGTCGCGCAGTCGGCCAACAGGCCCAAGGCCACGGTCACGCGTACGGGGCGCACCGAGTCCATCGCCGGGCAGGTCTGCGAGCACGTTACGGTCACGGAGGAAGGCGGCCGCTCGAGCGACGTGTGCGTCGCCAAGGGGCTGGGTGCGTTCCAGATGCCGTCAGCGGGCGGTCGCGGTGGGGCGCCCCAGGCCCAGGGCTGGGAGGATGCCGTCGGCGAAGGCGGCTTCCCGCTCAAGGTGCAGCAGGGCGACAAGGTCGTGATGCTCGTCACCGCCATCGAGAAGAAGGCGATGGATGCGGCCCTGTTCGCGCCGCCGGCGGACTACGAGAAGATGGACATGGGTGCGATGATGCGGAAACGCCCGTAGGACGAGCGGGTCACCGGAAGCCCACAGGAGAACTCCCCCATGAAGCGATCCATCATTTGCGCCATGGCGATACTGGCCGTGGCGGGCTTTGACGCGCAGGCCCAGCTCGGCGGCCTCATCAAGAAGGCCGCCAGCAAGGTGGTCGAGAAGAAGGCCGACGAAATGGCCGGCAAGGCCACGCCCGAGAAGCCCCTCGACGGCACCCCGCTCGGCGCATCGGCGCTCGACGGCGTGCTCAAGGGCCTCAACTTCGAGCTCCAGCAGCAGGCCGAGGCCGTGCGCCTGAAGGGCATCCAGGAGCAGAAGCTCGCCGCGTGGCAGAAGGCCGACGAGGCGGGGCGCGACGAAGCCGACAAGTACCGGGCGTCGAACGAAAAGGTGATCTCCTGCGTTTCGGACGAACTGCGCGCGCTGCAGGACAAGCACTCCGAGGACATGCCGGCGCGGATGATGGAGATGATCCAGACTCCCGGCGGCCAGGAGAAGGTGAAGGAGCTGACCGAGCTTGGGCAGCGCTTGAACGAGGCGGCACAAAAGAACGACACGGCCGCCACGCGCCGCATCAACGGGCAGTACCTGCGCGCGCTCGGCGTGGACCCGGCCGCGGACTCCGCCGTCGCGTTCAAGAAGTGCGGCAAGATGCCTTTGGCGCCCGCGTCGTACCTCGAGACCGAGCGGCGCGCCAAGGAACTGCGCGACGCAAACGAGGACCTGCGCAAGGTCGAGTCCGACCTCAATGAGCGGGCCGCGGCCGTCTCGGGCATGCCCGCCAAGGACTACTTCCTCGCGCGCGAGCGGCTGTGGGCGTGGAACACGGCTCGCAAGAACAAGAAGGGCACGGGCGGCGTGACGAAGGACGAGGACGCCCTGTTCTCGTCGCGGGCCGCGGACATCCAGAAGGTCGAGAAGGCGCTGCGATGATCCTGGCCGCACTCGGGCACGCCGTCCTGGCGGCGGCGTGCTCGGTGTCGGCCCCTGGCGTCGGTCCGCTTCCAGCGTCGGCGCTGTCGGTGCGCGCCGGAGCCGGATGGGTGCAGTGGTGGCGCAGCGACCGCGCGCCCGCGCAGTACGACTCCGCCACGGTCACGGGCCCGCTCGCGCGCGCCGTCACCTGGACGCCGGGTGCCTCGGGCGTTGAGTGGGCCGAGGTCGAACTGTCGGGCTCGGGCGAGGCGTGGCGCACGCGGCTCGTGGCCGTGCGCATCGACCCACGGCGCGTGACGATCGCGCTAGACACGGCGTTCGACGGCGTGAGGCCGGCCTGGAGCATCGAGCGGGCAGGCGGTGCGCTCGTGGCGTTCAATGCCGGGCAGTTCGCGCGGTCCATGCCGTGGGGTGGCGTCATCCTCGACGGCCGCGAGTTCCTCGGCGCGTCCGTGGCGCCGCTGGCCACGGCGGTCACCGTCACGCGGGACGGCGCGATCCGTTTCACCCACGCGGCCGCTCCCGACACCACCGGTGTGCGCTGGGCGTTCCAGTCGTACCCGACGCTGATGGCGGGCGCAGCGGTTCCGGTGCCACTGAGGCACGCGGGCTGCGGGGTGGACGTGGCCCATCGCGACGCACGACTCGCCCTTGGCATCGCCGGCGACGGGCGGCTCCTCGTGGCGCTCACCAGGTTCGACGCCGCGGGGCCGGCGCTCGGCCGGGTGCCGTTCGGGCTCACCACCCCCGAGATGGCGGCGGTGATGGGAGCGCTCGGCGCGACGGACGCCGTTGCGCTCGACGGCGGCATTTCGGCCCAGCTGTTGATCCGCGACGCGGCGGGCAGGCCTCGCGAGTTCCCGGGATCCCGCCGCGTGCCGCTCGCGCTCGTCGTTCGCGCGCGCTGACGGCCGTCGCCCCGCGGTTGAACGTCGCGATCCGGCGCACGACGTCACCGTCGCCCGGCCGGCGACCAGGCGTCATCGCTCGAGCAGGACGCGGTCGCGCGTGTGGTGCAACCCCGCGTAGCCCGAAACGAGCAGTCGCCGCCGGTCGCGGTTCGCCGTCACCACGTGCGTGAGCGCGTAGGGGAAGCAGGAATCGTGGCCGCGCGCGCGGCTCCGAAAGCACACGCGTCCCGTGTCTTCTTCTGGCTCTCCGCCCGGCACGTACCAGTAGCCGTAGCCATCGACATGCTCCGTTCGGGCGACGGTCGCCGTGGAATCCGTGGTCAGGTGAATGGTGAGCGTCTGGTCGAGGCCGCGGGCGCCGAGCACCCACGCCACCGTGTCCGTCGGCGTGGCGAGTGCACTGTCCACCCACGTGCCCACGAGCCGTGACGGATACCCGTAGGAAACATACGACCTCGCGGCGCGCCCCATCGCGCAGGCGGACATCGCCATGGCGAAGGCCGCCACAGCCGCGGCGGCTCGCAGGTGCGCGGGCATGAGCGTTCGGCCCCGCGAACGGGCGGACTCAGCGCCGGCATACGGGCGGCTCATGACGATTCTCCCGCCGGCAAAGGTGCCGCGGGTCGTTCCACCGGCCAGCGCTCGGCGATCCAGAGGTAGACCGTCGGCAGCACGACCATGACCAGGATCGTTGCCGTGAGCAGGCCGCCGATGATGACCACGGCGAGCGGCCGCTGCGTCTCGGATCCGATCCCGTGCGACAGCGCCATCGGAAGGAGGCCGAGCATCGCGAGCAGTCCCGTCATCAGCACGGTGCGCATGCGGGTCATCGCGCCCTCGCGCACGGCGTCGCGCGGAGATGCGCCGGCGTCGCGCAGCTGCGTGAACATCGAGATCATGACTACGCCGTTGAGCACCGCCTGGCCGAAGAGCGCAATGAATCCGATGGCCGCGGACACGCTCAGCGGGATGCCGGTCACGAGGAGGGCGAGGATGCCGCCGATGAGCGCGAACGGCACGTTCAGGAGCACGAGCATGGCGAGCCGCACCGACCGGAAGGTGTGGAACAACAGGATGAAGATGAGGAACACGCTCACCGGCACGATGATCGCGAGGCGCTTCA
>JAYEKC010000136.1:0-21531 GCA_034716715.1 Gemmatimonadota bacterium
CCAGGCGCCGCGGCCACGCGTCGAACGCGGGCGTGGCGACCAGGGCGAGCGCCGACACGCGCGCCGGCTGGTCCACGGCAACCGCGAGCGCCACCGCTCCGCCGAACCCGTGCCCCACCAAGGCGGCCCGCTCCACGCCGAGGTCGTCGAGCAGGCCCGTGATGAGCTTCGCATGGTCGCCGATCGCGCCGCCGCCCGGGCCCGGACCGTCGCTGCGGCCGCTGCCCATGAGGTCGGGCACGACCAAGCGGCGTCCCTCGGGCATCAACGGCACCACCAAGCGCCAGGCGTACGAACTGCCGGGGAACCCGTGCAGGAACACGACGGGGTCGCCGCCGCCGCGGGTGCCGGCGGCGTAGTAGTAGAGCCGCGTTCCGGCGACGTCGACGAATTCGCCCCGCATCGCCGGAAACTCATCGGCCCGCCCGAGCCGCACAAGCACCGTAAGTCGCGGTGGACCATCGGATTTCGTCCCTGAAATGGGCTGGCGAATCGGGACAAATGCACTTACAATGACGGCGCACGCCGGGCCCGCTCCTCCCAAATCGGCAACTTGTTGAACTGCAACGAGTTATATGACTGAAAGTCAAACCGCCCAAGTGCCAGCGCCGACGGTGAGCGTCTTTCCACCGCCGCCCCCAGCGCTGGCACCATTCGATTTCGCCCTCGGGTGGCTGCTCGATCACGCGGCCGCGCCCTTGCAGTTCCGGGCCTGTACCGACGTCGCGGGCATTGTCGCGGAGCCGGGTTCGGCGCTGTCGAACCTGCCGTACACGTTTGCCCCGGCGCAGCGGCTCGCCCTCGCGCAGGGGGCGGACGGCATCTGGAGCGGCACGATGCTGACGCTGCCGCCGCAGCGCGGCGGGGAGTTCGACAACATCGGCACGATCCACGCCGTGCGCCGGTTGGTGGAGTACGGCTGGGACAAGGACTCACCGCCCATCTATCACGGGCGCCGGGTGCTGTTCCGGCTGCTCGCGGAGGACGACGACCCCGACCTGCTCTTCGACCTGGCGCCGCCAGCGTCGCGGAAGGTGGAGCCGGAGATGGTGCTGGCCGCGCGGCAGACGCTGCGCGAGGCGGCCGCCGCCGCGCTGGCGCAGGCCGGGTTCGAGTCGGACCCGCGCGTGCGTGGCGCGGCGAACCGGATCCTCGAGCGCATCTTCGACTTCCTGCGGGGGCCGATCGCCGACAAGCCGTGGATGCGCGTGGGCAACAAGCAGGTGCTGGCGCCGGAGGCGTACCCGCCAACCGTGCACGCGCTCCACATGCTCGCGCACATGCCGCTGTTCCGGAACGAGCACTTCGAGGAGATGGAGGCGCTGTACCGGTGGCTCACCCATTCGCTGCCGCGGCAGGACAAGGTGCAGCTGATCGGCAAGCGCCTCGTGAGCGTGCCGCTCGCCGTGATGGGCGACGAGCTGCCGCACCGCAACGCCGTCGAGGCGGACGTGCCGGCGGCGCTGGGCTGGCTCGAACTCGTGGCACGCCTCGGCTTCCTTCGGCGCAACGAGAACTGGCTCAAGCTGCACGAGCGGTTCATCGACGACTGCGGCCGCACGGGCGTCTGGCATCCCCACAAGGGCATGTCGATGCCGCGCAGTGCGAATCCGTGGTGCTGGGCGGCGTACCCGCTCGAGCCCTCGCATTCCGGCGACGAGCGCTGGACCGACGTGACGTTCCGCGTGGGGCTGATCGCGCGCCTGTCCGGGCGGCCGATCAACGTGATCTGACGGCCCGGCGTCGTCTCTCGCGGTGGTGACCGCCACGCGACTTCCCCCCGACGAGTGGTTTCCGGCCGGGTGGGATGGGATCAGCTCCCGCCTTGTCCGCTTGCGGGATGGTACGGTCCTCCGCGTCGTTGAGGCGGGGCCCACGGCCGGGCCGCACGTGCTGCTCCTGCACGGCTGGGCGGTGTCGGCCTACCTGTGGCGGCACACGCTACGGGCGCTCGCGGAGGCCGGCTTCCGGTGCCACGCGGCGGACCTCCCCGGTCACGGGTTGTCGGACGCGCCAGCCGAGCGGGGAGCCTATACGCTCGACGCGTTTGCGACCCGGGCCGAGGCCCTGCTCGACGCCCTTGGCCTCGACCGGCCTCCCGTGGTGGCCCAGTCGATGGGGGGGCGGATCGCCGTGGAGCTTGCCCGGCGGGGCCGGGCGGAGCGGTTGGCGCTGTTCGGCGCCGTGGGGTTCGGGCATGTGACGCCTGCGGCGGCGTTCGCGCCGTTCATTCCGGACATCGTCGGCGACATCGCGCATGCACTGGTCACGCGGCGCATGGTGGAACTGGTGCAGCAGCGCGTGCACGGGAAGCTTGGCTGGTTCACGGAGCGGGACGTGGACGAGTATTGGGCGCCCACCCAGTTTCCCGCCGTCGTGCGGGCGCAGGTGCAGATGCTCCGTGAGTTCACGTGGGACCCCCTGGCCCCGGAGGCCGCGGGTGAGGTTGGCGTGGACACGCTCGTCGTGTTCGGCACGGCCGATCGCACGGTTCGCCCGCTCGACACGTCGGCGATCGTCGCGGCGCTGCCCCGGGGGCGCCTGGAGTGGATTGCCGGAGGCGGCCACGTGGTGATGGAAGAGGATCCCGGGCGCGTGAATGCGCTGCTCGTGGAGTTCCTCCGCACCGGGGGGTAATTTTCGGGGTGCTGAAGAGACTGGGATTCCTGCGCGGGCTGCTGTCGAGAAAGGCGGACGAGGGCGAGGCCGGGAGCGACGTCGCGGTGGAGCGCGCCGGCGCGCGAGCGGCGGCAGCGGCGGCAGCGGCGGCAGGCGTGGCTGCGCCCGCCGGTGAACGGGCACCGGACGCGCCCGCCCGCGCGGCCGCGCGGGAAGCGCCCGGGCGTCCGGCCGGCGACGCCGACATCGCCACGATGGCCGACGAGGACGTGACGTCGGGCCCCGCGCCGGAGCCCAGTGGCGCCCTCGCGGCGGCGGAGGCCGCGACCGTGTCGGCGACGTTTGCGGAGCTGGGGCTGTCGGCGCAGATGCTCCGGGCGCTCAAGGACGCCGGCTACACGCACCCGACGCCGATCCAGCAGGAGGCCGTTCCGCTCGCGCTCAAGGGCCGCGACCTCATCGGGCTCGCGATGACGGGCACGGGCAAGACGGCGGCGTTCACCATCCCGATCATCGAGCGGCTGGCGGGGGGCCCGGGGCGCACGCGCGCGCTCATCCTCACGCCGACCCGCGAGCTCTGCCAGCAGGTGGAGGAGAGCTTCCGCAAGTACGGCCGCCACAGCGGGCTGCAGGTGGTGAGCGTCTATGGCGGCGTGGGCTACGAGCCGCAGACCACGGCCATGCGCGACGGCGTGGACGTGGTGGTGGCGACGCCGGGCCGGTTGATCGACCACCTCGAAAAGCAGAACGTGTCGTTCGACGAGATCGAGGTGCTGGTCCTCGACGAGGCCGACCGCATGCTCGACATGGGCTTCGCGCCGCAGATCAGCCGCATCGTGGCGCAGGTGGACAAGTACCGCCAGACGCTGCTGTTCAGCGCGACCATGCCGCCCGAGGTGGAGGCGCTGGCGCGCAAGTACCTCCGCAAGCCGGTGGTGGTGCAGGTGGGCAGGCGCTCGGCCGCGGCCACCACCGTGCAGCACTACGTGTACCCGTGCCCGCGCGACAAGAAGTCGTCGCTGCTTGCCGCGCTCATCAGCGAGCACCAGATGGACTCGGTGCTCGTGTTCACGCGTACCAAGCACGGCGCCGACCGCGTGGTGCGGCACCTGGAGCGCGAGGGCATCGAGGCCGACGCCCTGCACGCCGACAAGACGCAGGGCCAGCGCACGAAGGCTCTTGCGGACTTCAAGTCGGGCAAGACCAAGGTGCTGGTCGCGACCGACATCGCGCAGCGCGGGCTCGACATCTCGCACATCACGCACGTGGTCAACTACGACGTGCCGCAGCAGGCCGAGGACTACGTACACCGCATCGGGCGCACGGGGCGCGCGGCGAAGACGGGTGACGCCTTCACGTTCATGAGCGCCGACGAGATCGCGATGGTGCGGACGATCGAACGCGTTATTGGGCAGGCGATCCCGCGAATCTCGGTGCCGGGATACGACTTTGGGACGTAGACAGTAGACAGTAGACAGTAGACAGAGAGCACACCTACCGGATGCTGACGCGGCCCAGGCGCGATGTCGTGATCGTGTCGGCGCGGCGGCCGCGGGCGATGACGATGGTCGTGTTGGCGGCGCCGTAGCCGAGCCCGGTGGGCGCATAGGTGATCGAGTCGCGCGTGGCGGACACGCGCACGCCGCGGCGGGCCGCGAGGTCGCGGGCGAACACGGTGTCGGCGCCGGCCACCACGCGGACGCGGCCCGAGCCGGCCTCGACGATGAACGACGCGTTCTCGCCGCGCATTGCGGCGACGTTGCGCGCGGCCCAGAGGCCGAGGACGACGTCCTGCGTGGCGGCACGCACGTTCAGCCGGTCGGCGATGGTTCGCACGTTCGGCACGGCGACGGCCGCGACGATCCCGAGCAGCACCAGCGTCAGGACGAGTTCGACGAGCGTGTTGGCGCGGCGCGGCCGCACGACGTGCTCCCGGAGGGCGTTGCGCCGATATACGTTCCCGCGCGGCGCGAACCGTCATCGCGCCATTGCGCCGGCCATCATTTCGTTGCGGGTGGCTCGCCCGTCCGACGCCCTTCCCGACCCGGAGGTCCCATGACGAATCCCGCCTCCCGCCGCGCCGCAATGGCACGCACCGCGACGCGCACCGCGACGCGCACCGCGACGCGCACCGCGACGCGCACCGCGGCACTCGCCGCACTGGGCGCGGCCCTGCTCGCCGGTGGATGCATGTCGCCCAACGCCCTCGCCGACGTGCAAGGCCAGCTGAACCAGGCGGCCGACGCCGTGAACGACATCCGCGTGAACATGAGCATGATGCAGGAGACGATCGATTCCCTGAAGATCGTCGTGGCCAGGCAGGACACCACGATCAGCCGCCTCGCCAACGCCACCGGCGTGCAAGTGGTGAAGTGACTGCGGCGACGTTCCTCGCGCTTGGCGACAGCTACACCATCGGCGAGGGCGTGGCGCCCCGCGACCGGTGGCCCGCGCAGCTCGTGCGGCGGCTCGGCGGGGCCGGCATTCGTGTGGCGCCGCCGCGGGTCATCGCGACGACGGGCTGGACCACGGACGAGCTCGGCGCGGCCATCGACGCTGCGGCGCTCGCGGCCCATCCCGCGTTCGACCTGGTCTCGCTGCTCATCGGGGTGAACAACCAGTATCGCGGCCGGGCGCTGGAGGCGTACCGGCAGGAGTTCGCGGCGCTGCTCGCGCGCGCCATCGGCTTCGCCGGGGGCCGGGCTGCTCGCGTGCTGGTGCTCTCGATTCCCGACTGGGGCGTGACGCCCTTCGCCGAGGGCCGCGACCGGGCGGCCATCGCGCGCGACATCGACGCGTTCAACGCCGCGGCGCGCGACGAGGCGCTCCGCGCGGGTGCGCACTGGGTGGACGTGACGCCGCTTTCCCGCGAGCCGCACGACGCCTGGCTCGCGGCCGACGGCCTGCACCCGTCGGGCGCGCAGTATGCCGCGTGGGCAGCGGCCGCCGAGGGCGCTGCGGCGGCGGCCCTCCGCGACGCGTTCCCTACTGCGCGTGGCCCCCGCGGAGGTAGTCGAGCGCCAGGTTCGACATGATCCGCACGCCGATGGGGAGCGCCGAGTCGTCGGCCTGGAAGAGCGGCGAGTGGTTGGCCGCGGCGGTGCGCCAGTCGAGCGCGGCCGGGGTAACGCCGAGGCTCACGAACACGCCGGGCGCGCGCGAGGCGAACCGGGAGAAGTCCTCGCCGGCCACGCTGCGCTCGCCGAACGCGAACTTGTCCTTGCCCACCACGCGCTCGAGCGTGGGCGCCATTCGCGCGACGAGCATCGTGTCGTTGACGGTCACGTCATAGCCGCGGGTGATCTCCACGTCGGCCGTGGCGCCGGCGGAGTGGGCGATGTCGGTGGCGATACGGCGCATGCGGTCGTGGATCGACTGCCGCATACCCTCGTCGTACGTGCGGATGGTGCCGATCATCCACACGCTGTCGGGGATGATGTTCTCGCGGAGGCCGCCCTGGAACGCGCCCACGGTCACGACGGCGGGCGCCGTGGTGAGGTCCACCTGGCGGCTGATGATGGTCTGGAACGCGAGGACGATCTGCGAGCCCACGACGATGGGATCCACGCCGGCTGCGGGGAACGCGCCGTGGGTCTGCTTGCCGTGGACGACGATGCGGAACCCGTCGGCGGCGGCCGTGGTGGGGCCGGCGCGCACGTGCACCATCCCGATCGGCCCGGGGCCCACGTGCAGGCCGAACACGGCGTCCACCTTGGGGTTGTCCATCGCGCCGTCGGCGATCATCGGGCCCGCGCCGCCCTTGGGCGGCGCCTCCTCCGCGGGCTGGAACAGGAACACGACCGTGCCGGGCAGTTGGACCTTCATGCCGGCCAGCAGCGACGCCGTGCCCATCAGGATCGCCGTGTGCATGTCGTGGCCGCAGGCATGCATGACGCCCGTCTCGACGCCGTTGTAGGTCGTGCGCACCGTGGACTTGAAGGGCACGCTCACCTGCTCGGCCACCGGGAGCGCGTCCATGTCGGCGCGGAGGGCCACGACGGGGCCCGGCCGGCCGCCGCGGAGCACGCCCACGACGCCGTTGCCGCCGACGCCCGTGCGCACCTCGAGGCCAAGGGCGCGGAGGTGGTCGGCGACGAGCTTCGACGTGCGGGTCTCCTGGAACGAGAGTTCGGGATGCTGGTGGATGTCGTGGCGCCATGCCGTCACCTCTGGCGCGAGCGCGGCGGCCTGGCGGTCGATCTCGGCGGCGAGCGCGTCGGGACGCTGGGCGAACGCCGGCGCGGCGATGGCGCAGGCGGCGAACACGGCGAGGCGGCGGGACGTCACGGGCAACTCCGGGCGGTGTGGGAGGCCGCGCGCGGTGCTGCGTCGCGGCACGTCGAACGGTACGCGGATTGGATGGGTGGCGCCATCGGCCGCACCGTGCCGATATTCCACGCCGTCACTTCTTCCGTGCACCAATGCGCGTCTCCATCGAATTCTGCGTCGTCTGAAACTACGAACCACGAGCCGTCGGTCTGGCGGACGCGATTCGTGAGCGATACCCCCAGGCGGAGATCGAGATGATCCCGTCGGGCGGGGGGAGGTTCGAGGTGCTCGTGGACGGCCAGGCCGTGTTCGAGAAGTCGAAGCTCGGGCGCCACGCGCGGCCGGGCGAAGTGATGACCCTGCTCCAGGGCTTGCATCCCGCGCCGTAGGGCGCGACGGTGAACGGACCATGCGCATCGCGATTTCCACCGGCGGCGGCGACGCCCCGGGCCTGAATGCCGTCATCCGCGCGGCCGTCCTCTCGGCCGTGGACCGCGGCTGGCACGTCCTCGGCATCCGAAAGGGCTACGCCGGCCTCCTCGGCGACGACGACGTCGTCCCGCTCGGCCGCGACGACGTGCGGGGCATCGGGCACCTGGGCGGCACGATCCTGCGGACGACGAACCGCGGCAACCCGTTCGCCTACCCGGTGAAGCAGCCCGACGGGAGCATCGTCGAGGTGGACCGGTCGGACCAGCTCATCGAGAACGCGCGCAACCTTGGCATCAACGCCGTGATCGCCATCGGCGGTGACGGGTCGCTGCGAATCGCGGAACGCCTGTGGCAGAAGGGGCTCCGCGTGGTGGGCGTGCCGAAGACCATCGACAACGACGTGAGCGGCACGGTGACGACGTTCGGCTTCGACACGGCCGTGACGACGGCAATGGAGGCCATCGACAAGCTGCACACCACGGCGGAGAGCCACGACCGCGTCATCGTGATGGAGGTGATGGGCCGCCACGCGGGGTTCATCGCGCTGCACGCGGGCCTGTCCGGCGCCGCGCACGTGATCCTCATTCCCGAGATTCCGTACGACATCCAGAAGGTGTGCGACGCCATCATGGCGCGGGAGCGGCGCGGCCGGCACTTCGACGTCGTGGTCGTGGCGGAGGGGGCGATCCCCACGGGCGGGCAGGAGTCCACGATCGGGGCGTCACTGCCGGGACAGGACCGGCGCGTGGGCGGCATCGGCGAGCGGGTGGCGCACGAGATCCAGCAGCGGACGGGCAAGGAGTGCCGGTCCATCGTGCTGGGGCACCTGCAGCGCGGCGGCATGCCGACCGGGTACGACCGGTTGCTGGCGACGCGGTTCGGTGGCGCGGCGGTGGAGGCGATCGACGCGGGCAAGTGGGGCCACATGGTGGCGCTGCATTCGCCCCACATCGTCACCGTACCCATCGGCGAGGCCCTGCAGGAGCCGCGCCGGGTGGACCCGAGCCACGACATCGTCCGCACCGCGCGCCGCACGGGGATCAGTTTCGGTGACTGAAGGTGCCGGGACTCCTTCGGTGTCTCAGCGGTGAGGCGCCGAACCCGGAACTGGAACGCGGGTAATAGCCCGGTGAGACCGTTGGTCGTAAGATTGTGCCGCATCCCGGCACCGGATCGTCCCGGTCGGGAACTGGGCGCAGCGAGTGGAGGCAGGGTGGTGCGAGGGCACATGCGTTCGGCTGGAGTCCTGGCAGGTGTCGCGATGGCATTCGCGGCGCCGGTGCTGGCGCAGGGCAAGCCGGCGGAAAAGGAAGCAGCCGACGTCGTGATTCCGGAGGCGGCCTGGCCGCCGGCGGGCATGTGCCGCGTGTGGCTGCGCGACGTTCCCGAGCGGCAGCAGCCCGCCCCCACGGATTGCGTCACCGCCCTGCGCTCGCGCCCGCGCGACGCGACGCTGCTGATGGGTGAGCCCATCCAGGACGCGCGCCGGCTGCTGCAGGTGCTGGCTCCCGCCACGGATGGCCGCGGGTCCTTCTTCGACGACGCGTTCGGGCGGCGTGGGGGGCGGACGATCACCGTTGGCGCGCGGTTCGATCGCTTCGAGCGGCTGCGCACGATGACGCCGGCCGAGGCTATGCGCGCAGCCGAGGCCGCAGGCGCCGCAGTGCGGGGCCAGACCGGCCCGGCCGCCGCGGCGAAGGCCGATCCTCCGAAGGCCGCGGTCATCAAGCCGCCGGAGCCGCCCCAGCACTAGGTTGTCGGGGAGTCCGGCGCCGCACGCTGGGCGCCGAGCGTCCGAGCCGGACGCGGCGCGTGACCGCCCTCCCCAACCGAACCAAGGAGCCGCCGCTGCTGCGCAGCGTCCGCGATCCCTACCTGCCGCCGGACCACGACGCGTTCCTCACCTCGGGGCCGACGCGCCGGATCATCGTGATCGCGCCCACGCGCGCGGCATGCGAGACGATCGAGCTCGCGTTCACCCTCGACATCGAAACGCTCCTGTGGCGCGAGCACGGCGCCGAGCTCCGCGCGCTTGCGGAGCGCTTTCGCGCCGAGGACCTCGCCTGGACGCCGGGGGCGGCGCGACGGGGGTTCGGGATCGTGGCCGGCACCGGCACCGGGAAGACGCTGAGCATCCGGCCGCTGGCCGAAGTGCTGCTCGGCGCCGACGCCCCGCTCCGCGTCGGCGTGATCAACCGCGAGCGCGAGGCCACGCCCGAATCGCCCACCTGGAACGTCGTCATCGTCACCACGGGCATCGCCCGGCGATGGTTCCAGGACGGCGACATCCGGGCGCAGGACACGCTGGTGGTGGACGAGATCCACCAGACGAGCGCCGAGCTCGAGCTGTGCCTCGCGCTCGGCAAGCGCACCGGCTGCCGGTTCATCTGGCTCTCGGCGACGGTGGACCCGACGTTCTACGCGCGCTACCTCGACTCGGCGGCCGTCGTGCAGAGCACCGCGTTCGACCCCGCGCTCGCGGCCGACGTGCAGGTGATCCACCGGCATCCGTCGAACTTTCTCGATGACCGCTTCCTCCAGCGGGTGATGCGCGAGAAGCGCGGGGTGGGCGTGTTCCTGCCGACGCGGGCGTCGGTGGAAGAGGCCGCCACCGGCGTGGCGGCCCGGTTCCCGCGCCTGACGGCGCAGTTCTACCACGGCGGCGAGCCCATCCGCGTGATCAGGCCGTTCCTCGAGGGCGAGGTGGGGAAGCCGTACGTGCTTGCGATGACAGCGGCGGGGCAGAGCGCGCTCAACGTGCGCGGACTCGACACGGTGGTGATCGACGACACGCGGTTCGCGAACCTCATCGAGAACGGCCGCAACGTGCTCACGAAGGTGCACCTCGGCCCGAACGAGATCCTGCAGATGGCCGGGCGCGTACACGGCCGCGTGGCCGGCGGGCGTGTGTTCATCCTGTCCGACCGCGACATCGCGTTTTCGTCGCTCCGCCCGATCGAGCCCGAGTTCCAGCTGGCGGGCGACAGCCAGCGGGTGGCCCTGACGTGCGCCGCGCTCGGCGTGCGCGCGGACGCGCTCGAGCTGCCCGTGCCGCTCGACAAGCCGGCGTACCGCCGCGCGCTCGACCTGCTGGACGCGCGCGGCATCGTCGAGGACGGGCGGCTCACGACCTACGGCAAGTCCGTCGAGGCGATGCCGGTGGACCGGCCGTGGGCCGAGATGCTGGTGCACTGCGACGACGCGCTGCTGCCGTTCGTCGCGGTGATGGCGGGCATCGAGTCGCTGCACCGGATGACGCGCGAGGACCGCGACCTGGCGGGCCTCATCGTGCGCGGCAGCGACAACCTCACGGCCTACAACGTGTACGCCGAGGCGTTCACGACGTGCGGGTACGTGGGGGAGGTGTACGGGCTGCCGCGGCACCTGTTCGACGAGAGCATCGAGCGGTGGGCCGAGCGGCGCGGCGTGCTCGTCAAGTCGCTGGAGGACGCGGCGCTGGCGATGGCGAGCATCTACCGTGCGGTGCGGCAGCCGCTGCCGGCCGCGATGCCGCCGGCGAACGAGGCGGTGGAGAAACGGTTCGTCGACCTGCTGGCGCGCCTGCAGCCGTTCGACCTCGTGATCGACGAGACGACGGCGTGGGGCGCGGAAGCGCGGGTCTCGAAGACGAGCGTGGCCGGCACGTGGGGCGCCATCAGCGGCACGCTGCGGTTCTTCGCCGACAAGTTCGGCGTGCCGCGCGCCGCGATCGAGGGCACGAACGTTCCACTCACCCTCGTGCGGAAGTACGCCACCGCGAGCAAGCCGGCGCTCGTGTTCGACCCGCGGCACAAGCACGCGCCGCTCGCCCTGGAACGCCGGGTGACGTACTTCGGGTTCGAGCTGGAGCGTGAGCGTGAGGCGATCCAGGAGTTCCCGCCGGGGCTGGAGGGCGACGCCCGGAAGGCCCTGGCGCTCGCCCTGGCGCGCGGCGAGGCGCGGCATGCGGCGGTGCCGCGCAACCAGCAGGGCATCGAGCAGGTGCGCGAGGCGTGGCGGCGGAGCGGCGGTCGCACGCCGAAGCTCGGGCAGGCCGAGCTGGCGGCGTGGTACGAGGCACAGCTGGGCGGCGCGCGCACGTTCCAGGAGTACCGCGCGGCGCCCCTGCGCTTCAATGCCGACGAGTTCGTCCCGCGGGACGAGCGCGAGCGGCTCGCCGAACTGCCCGGAGCGATAGAAGCGCGGGGCAAGGCGTGCCCGCTCTACTACGAGGTGGACGAATCCGGCCCCGCGCCCGTGGGCGTGGTGCGCGTGGTGATGCCGGAAAAGGTTGCCCGGGGCCTCGTGGCCGAGGAGCTGCCCGCGCTCGACCGGCCGCTGCGCTTCACGGTCACGCGGGGCGCGCGGGGCGCCGTGAAGGCCGATTCACTCGACGAACTGCACGACGCCCTGGAGCGCCCGTACACGGACGACGAGGCGGCGCGGGCGTGGGAGCACCGGGGGTCGCGTCGCGGAGGCTCGCGGCACGACGACCGGACGGCCCGCCGTGGGCGCGATGACCGCCGCGGGCGCGACGACCGCAGGGGGCGTGACGACCGCCGCGGCGGGCCGGGCTCGCACCGCCCCGGGTCGCCGGCGGGGCGCGGAAAGCGTCGCGGGCGCGATCGGTAGCGAATCCCGCGGTGCGGGCGCGAAAAACGCAGCGGGGCGCGACCGTGTGGCCGCGCCCCGCGTGCACGCCCTGGAGTCCTACACCACGGTGTCGAGGCGCACCTTCTGTCGGTGCCGCGCCGCCTTGGCGCGGTTGCCGCAGGTGGCCATCTCGCACCAGCGTCGCTTGCCGTTGCGGCTCGCGTCGTAGAACACGCGTCCGCACCTGGCGCTGGCGCATCGCCGCACTCGCGAGAGCTCGTCCTGCACGAGGGCGTCGGCGGCCGACTCGATCACCGGCACGAGAAGCCCGGCGAACACGTCGCCCACCGTCACGAAGCTGCGGACGAACCCGCCGTCGGCGCGCGGTTCCACGCGCCGGCTGCCCGCGCTGCGGCCGAGGATACGGTTGATCTCGGACAGCGCCGTCTCCTGGGCACGGGCGTCCATGGCGCCGTGTTCGGCGAGCGCGCGCAGCACGTTGCGGAGGCGGCGGGCTTCGTGCAACGCCGCCGTGGCGGCCGTCGGCTGTTGCTGGGCGCGGCGCAGCATCGCCGTGGCGCGCTCATGGTCCAGGACGCGGGCAGCGCCCAGCCACGCCACGTACGTGTCGAAGTCGTCGAGCGCGTCCGCCGGGCGCCCATGGCGGATGGCGGTGCGGTCGCTGTTGACGAAGTCGAGCCACAGCCGCTCGCCGACAAAGCGGGCGAACTTCGCGCGGGGCGCCGAGGTCAGGGGTTCGGGAGTCTGAAGAGCCACGGTCATGGTGTTGTCGACTCGCTATAAGGATGATGGATGAGGGGCCGGTCCCGGAACAGGGCCCGCCGGGGCGGCGGGACCTGCTCGGGTGCTCACGCCGGGCCCGACGCCGCCGTCGCGAACATCCGTTCGGACGGCCCTCCTTCGTCACTTGCCTGCGGTGCACGCCAGCACAGCACCGGCCGGCCCCCGGCACGCAACACCTTGTCGGCCACCGAGCCCATGAAGAGGCGCGAGAGGCCACGCCCGTGGTTCGACATGGCCACGAGGTCCGGCTTGGTCTCCGCGATCCGGTCCAGGATCGCGCGAGTCGGATTGGTCGCCACCTCGACCGTGGACGCCGCGTGGATGCCGGCGGCCACGAGGTCGCGGGCGGTGCGCTCGAGCTCCACCTTCGCCACGTCGGCCGTCGGGTCAATGCCGAAGCGGTCGATCTGGGTGGTTTGCAGCGCGTTCAGGACGTCACCCACCCACGGGGGCGACACCACGCGGAACAGGTCCACCGTGGCGTCCGTGATGCTGGCGATCTCGCGAACGAACGGAAGGATCGCCGCCGACGTCTCGCTGCCGTCGAGCGGGACGAGGATGCGCTTGAGTGCCAGCGGTGCGTCCACGGAACCCTCCGACATCGCCAGCACCGGGCACGCCGATTGCCGGACGATCGCATCGGCGACGCTGCCCAGCCACTGGGGCGCCCAGCCGCCGTGGCCGTGGGTGGTGCAGACGATGTAGTCGGCGTGGCGCTCCCTGGCGACCGCCACGACCTCCTCCGCGGGCGCCCCCACGCGCAACTCGAACGTGACGTCGAGCTTGAGGCTCGCCTTGAGCTCCGCGGCCTTCTTGATGAGCCACTGCTCGGCACTTTGCCGCACCTTGTCGTCGAGCGCCGGGTCGGGAATGGCCACGGCCGCCTCGGCCGTCGCATACGCGAGGATGGGGATGTGGACGCGCACGAGGTGCAGCGATGCGTCGAGTTCGCGTGCCAGGTGGGCCGCCCGCGGGACCGCCTTTTCCGACAGCGTGGATCCGTCGAGCGGCACGAGGATGAGTCGCTTCATATGGCCTCCGTGTAGATCGATCCGCCGCGCGGGGTCGTTTCGATGCGGCCGGTCATTTGCTACACGAAGGGTCGCCACTGCCCCATGGGGGCGCCGTCGGCAAACCTACGAACCGGTTGCGGTGGTTTCCCTGACACCGGCAAGCCGGTTTTCTTGGGCGCAATCGCTCCCGTTCAGCGTCTCCGGGCACCCGGTGGGGCTATCGCAGTCTCACGACCCGGTGGCCACGGAGCTGGACGGCAACCCGGCCATCTTCGATCGGCGCCGCGCGAGGCGTTGCAGGCCGTCGTACGCGGCGTACTTGTACGCGTCGGACAGCGTGGGGTAGTTGAACACGCCTTGGATGAAGTAGTCGATCGTCCCGCCGAACGTGAGCACGGCCGCCGCCACGTGGATGAGTTCGCACGCGCCCTCGCCGAACACCGAGCACCCGAGGAGGCGCTGGTTGTCGCGGCGAAAGACGAGCTTCACGAACCCCTCGAGGTCGCCGATGATCTGGCCGCGCGGGTTGAGCCGGAAGCTCGACCGCCCCACTTCGTACGGCAGGTCCTTCTGCCGCGCCGTGTCTTCCGTCTCGCCGACCATCGCGATCTCGGGAACCGTCCACACGCCGTAGGGCAGCACGGGCGAAACGGCCTCCTTGTACTTGAGGTCGAAGGCGTGGCACATCGCGACGCGCGCCTGTTCCATGGAGGTTGCGGCGAGCGCGGGGAACCCGATCACGTCGCCGGCCGCGAAGATCGTCGGCACGGTGGTCCGGTAGTGCTCGTCCACCAGGACGAAGCCGCGGTTGTTCGCGCGGACGCCGGCGTCCTCGAGCCCGAGGTGCTGCGTGGTGCCCTCGCGGCCGATGCTGTACAGGACGGCGTCGGCCACGAGCTCGGTCCCGTCGGTGAGCGTCACGACGGCGATGCGCTCCTTCTCCGGTCCCTCCACGCGGACCGACCGCACCTCGGCGTTCCGGATGACCTGGGTGCCGAGCCGGCGCGTCATGTCGGCCGCCAGCGCCTCGCTCACTTCGGCGTCGAGCTGGGTGAGGAGGTGTTCGCGGGCGTTGACGATCGTGACGCGGCAGCCGAGGGCGCCGAAGATGCCGGCGTACTCGCAGCCGATCACCCCGCCGCCGATCACGATCAGGCGGCTGGGGATGGCCTGGAGGCGCAGCACGTCGTCCGAGTCGAGCACCACCTCGCCGTCGAACGGGATGTCGGCCGGGCGGAGCGGGTGCGACCCGGTGGCCACGAGGATCACGTCGGCGGTGAGGCGCCGCGTTTCCGTGTAACGCGTGACGTCCACCGTGTGGCCGTCGACGACCCGCGCCGACCCCTGCACCACGGTGATGCCGTGGCGCGTGAAGTTCTCGTCGATGAGCTCCCACGAGGCCTCGACGACGGAGCGCTCCCGGTACATGAAGTCGGAGATCGTGATGTCCGACTTCACGTGGTACTCCACGCCATAGAGCCCGCGCTGGCGCAGACCCGAGAAATAGAGCGCGGTCTCGCGGAGCGTCTTGGACGGGATGGTGCCCGTGTTCACCGCGGCGCCGCCTGGCTTGGGGGCGCGCTCCACGACGCACACCCGCTTGCCGAAATACGCGGCCTGCGCGGCGCCCTTCTCGCCGGCCGGGCCGGCGCCGATGACCAGCAGGTCGTAGTGGTCGGCCATGTGGGGTAAACGGTACGCGCGCGGCGCGGGGCGCACAATGCGTCCGGGGCCCGGGCCGGCGGCCGGACGGGGCACGCCCGCCCCCGGGGGCTTACTTTTCAGGGTCCGATGACTGCTGACACCACGCGGTACTTCCGAAGGGGATTCGGCCTCGGCGCCGAGGTGCAGGACACGCTGGCGACCGACTACACCGGCCGTCTGGTGGACCTGCTGCGCGAGCGCGACTACACGCTGGAGGCGGGCGGCGTGACGGTGCGCCTCGCCCGGGAGTTCGGGTTCTGCTACGGCGTGGAGCGCGCCGTGGACTACGCCTACCAGACCCGCAAGCGATACCCCGACCGGCGGCTGTTCCTCGCCGGCGAGATCATCCACAACCCGCACGTGAACGCGAAGCTGCGGGACATGGGCATCACCTTCCTGGCGTCGGGCGAGTCGAGGTTCGACTTCTCGCCCGTGAAGCCCGAGGACGTGGTCATCCTGCCGGCGTTCGGCGTGACGATCGGCGACGTGGAGACCCTGCGCAACGAGCTCGGCTGCATCGTCGTGGACACGACGTGTGGCTCCGTGCTCAACGTCTGGAAGCGCGTGGAGAGCTACGCGAAGGACGCCTTCACCTCGCTGATCCACGGCAAGTACTACCACGAGGAGACACGGGCCACCGCATCACAGGTGAGCAAGTACCCCGGCGGCACCTACCTGGTGGTGCGCAACATGGAACAGGCCCGCGAGGTGTGCGACTACATCGAGGGGAAGGGCATGTCGCGTGAGGCCTTCGTGGCCAAGTACCGGAAGCAGGCCAGCCACCACTTCGATCCCGACGCCCACCTCCAGCGGGTTGGCGTGGCGAACCAGACGACCATGCTGGCGCGCGAGTCGCTCGCGATCGGCGAGGAGGTTGGCGCGGCGATGGAGCGGCGCTATGGCGCGGCGCACCGGGCGGAGCACTTCCGCACGTTCGACACCATCTGCAGTGCCACGCAGGACCGGCAGGACGCCGTGAACGCGCTGCTCGAGGAGTCGCTCGACGTGATGGTCGTGATCGGCGGCTACAACTCGAGCAACACGATGTCGCTCGCGGCGATCTGCGCCCAGAAGGTGCCCACGTACCATGTCGCCGACGCGGCGTGCATCGAGCCGGAGTCCGGCGTGATCCGGCACCTGCCGGTTGGTGCGCACGACGAGGTCGCCGCCACAGGGTGGCTGCCGGCGGGGGCGGCCGTACGCGTGGGCCTCACGGCCGGCGCCAGCACGCCGAACAACAAGATCGGCGAGGCGGTCGCGCGGATCCTGGCGACGCGCGGCGTGGACCCCGCCACCGTCGGCTGACCGCCGTGCCTCGCCGCGCGTGATCGCCACGTCGGGCGCGCCCGCGACGCGGGGCACCGCCGCCGACCCGGCGTTCGCGACCCTCACCGCGGGCGACGCCACCGTCACCCTCCTGCCGAGCCTCGGGGGCCGCGTGCGCGACGTGTGGCTCGGCGGCCGGCAGTGGCTGTGGCACAACCCGGACGCGCGATTCACCGTGGCCGACGAGGACGCGTCGCTCGGCGAGGCCGTGGGGTCCGGCGGGCTCGACGAGTGCTTCCCCACGGTGGCGGCGTGCAAGCTGCCGAGCTGGGTGGAGGGCGCGGCGGGCGCGAAGGTCGCCGAGCGCGGCGCCCTCTGGCAGCAGCGTTGCGAAACCGCCATCGGCACCGACGAGTCGGGCACGTCGGCGCAGTGCCGGTGGGCGATCGAACCGCTCGCGTTCGCGTTCGAGCGCACGGTGATCGTTCGGCCCGAGGGCGTCGTGGACTTCGCGTATACGGCGCGCAACGCCGGGACGCACCGGCTGCCGTTCCTCTGGGCCGCGCACCCGGTGCTCCCGCTCACGCGCAGTACCCGGATCCTGCTCCCCAAGGGGGCCAAGACCCGCGTATGGATGGCCGACGGCGTGGACCTGGCCGGCGGCGACGCGCTGCACGCGTGGCCGCGCGTCCGCAGCGGCGCGCACCTCGTGGACGTCGCGCAGCCGGCGTCGCTCGGCGAGCAGTTCGCGTGCACGATGTTCGTGGAGCTGCCGCGGGCGGAGACCACCATCGGCATCCGCGAAGGCGACCTCCGCCTGGAGATCCGCGTGCACGGCCGCGAACTCTCCCACGCCGGCATCTGGATCAACCGCGGCGTGCTCGCGCCCACCGAGCGCAAGCGCCCGCTGTTCCGGTGGCGGCGGCCGCGGACGTACTCCACGCTCACGATCGGCCCGTGCCTCGGCGCGCCGGAGTCGCTCGCCGACGCCCTCGGCGACTGGAACACGGCGCGCTGGATGGAACCCGGCGCCACCGCGCGCTGGGCGATGTCGTGGCGCGCGCGCCGCGCCGACCGCGACGGGGGCGACGCGTGACCGCCGCCACCCGGCATGCCGTCGTGCGCGCGATGATGCGCGAGGCCATCGACTACGCCGGACTCTTCCCGCCCGCCGCCCTCGGGATGGACGAGGCGGTGCGGAACTTCGCCGCCTACCGCCGTGGGCCGCACGCGTGGATGCTCGGCCGGTTCGTGGTGCCCGTCGCACGGCTGGAGGAGCTGGCCGCCGCGTACGCGACCGCGCAGGTGCCGGACGGCCCGCCGTGGCCGCTGAGCGTGATCGCGCGGGCGGCGGACGCGCCGGCCCTCGCCGCGTTCAACGCGCGCTACGGAGGACGGCTGCACATCGACACCGTCGAGGCGCCACCCGTCGCCGCGGCCGGCGTCGCCGCCCTGGCCGCCCTCTCGCCCACGTACGTCGTCTACGCCGAGGTGGACATCGCGCACGATCCGGCGCCCGTCGTCGCCGAGCTCGCGCGGCACGGCCTGCGAGCCAAGGTGCGCACCGGGGGGGTGAAAGCCGAGGCGATTCCCACGCCCGGCGACGTCGCCCGGTTCATTGCCGCCTGCCATGCCGCGCGCGTGCCGTTCAAGGCCACGGCCGGGCTGCATCACGCATGGCGGGCCGTGTATCCGCTGACGTACGCGCCCGACGCGCCACGCGGCACGATGTTCGGCTTCGCCAACGTGGTGTTCGCCGGCGCCGCGGCTTCCGGCGGGGCCGGCGCCGGCGAACTCGCCGACATCCTCGCTGCGGGCGAGTCGGCATTCTCGATCGAGGACGCCGGCGCGGTGCTGCCATCCGGCCGCGCCGTTCCCGCCGCGCTCGTCGAGGCCACGCGCGCCGGCGGGCTGCAATCGTTCGGGTCGTGCTCGTTCGACGAACCCGTGGCCGAGCTCACGGAACGAGGACTGCTGTGATCGACCGACCGCACACCGACGCCACGCACGACCCTGCGCTGCAATCGTGGGTGGATTCGGCCAACGACCCGAACACGGACTTCCCGGTACAGAACCTTCCCTTCGGGACGTTTCGTCGCGAGTTCGAGGAACGGCCGCGCGTGGGCGTCGCCATCGGCGACCAGGTGCTCGACTGCGTCGAGGCCGCGCGCGCGGGATGCTTCGACGCGCTCGATCCCTCCGTGCGCGACGCGCTGCAGGGCTGGTCGCTGAACGGCCTGATGGCCCTCGGCCGGCGCGACGCGCGCGCCGTGCGGCACGTCGCGAGCGCGATGCTCGCGGCGGGAGGGGGCGCGGCGGGGGCCGCGCGGGCGATGGCGGACCGGATCCTCGTGCCGATGTCGCACGTGTCGCTGCTCGTGCCGGCGGAGGTTGGCGACTACACCGACTTCTACGCGTCGGTGCACCACGCGACGCGCGTCGGCGCGCTGTTCCGTCCCGACCACCCGCTGCTCCCCAACTACAAGTGGATTCCCATCGGGTACCACGGGCGGGCGTCGTCCATCGTGGCGAGCGATGCGCCCGTGCGGCGCCCGTCCGGGCAAACGCGGAAGGGGAACGACGGCCCGCCGTCGGTGGGGCCGTCGGCGAGCCTCGACTACGAAGTGGAGTTGGCCATCTGGGTGGGCGGCGAGAACGCGCTCGGCGAGCCCGTGCCGATCGGGAAGGCGGGCGAGCGCGTCTGGGGCCTCGGGCTGCTCAACGACTGGTCGGCGCGCGACTTGCAGAGCTGGGAATACCAGCCCCTCGGCCCATTCCTCTCGAAGAGCTTCGTGACGACGGTGTCACCGTGGGTCGTGACCGCCGACGCGCTCGAGCCGTTTCGAGCGCCGCTTGCGGCGCGCCCCGACGGCGACCCGGCGCCCCTGCCGTACCTCGACGACCCGGCCGACCGCACGCGCGGCGCGTACGCCGTGACGCTCGAGGCCTCGATCCGCACGGCGAAGATGCGCGAAGCCGGCCTGCCGCCGCACCGGCTGTCGGCGTCGGACGCGGCCACGCTCTACTGGACGCCGGCGCAGATGGTGGCGCACCACGCGAGCAACGGGTGCAACCTCCGCCCCGGCGACCTGCTCGGCAGCGGCACGGTGTCGGGCCCGACGGATGACTCGCGCGGCTGCCTGCTCGAGATCACGCGGCGCGGCGCCGAGCCGGTGGCGCTGCCCGGCGGCGAGACGCGGGCGTTCCTGCAGGACGGCGACGAGGTGACCATTCGCGGCTGGTGCGAACGGGAGGGTGCGCGCCGCATCGGGTTCGGCGAATGCCGGGGAACGGTGCAGGCGGGTACATAGGCTGAGCGGGGCTGCGGTCCCGGGGAGCGTGAATGGCGGGCATGTGGACGGACCTGATGACGCTCGGCGTGCCGGTGGCGGAGAAGGTCGCCCGCACGATCGTCGTGTACGTATTCCTCGTGGCCGGGCTGCGGCTCTTCGGGAAGCGCGAACTCGGGCAGCTCAACCCGCTCGACTTCATCGTGCTGCTGCTGCTCTCGAACACGGTGCAGAACGCCATCATCGGCAACGACAACTCGCTGGCGGGCGGCCTGCTTGGGGCGGGCGTGCTGTTCGTCATCAACGACCTGCTGGTGCGCTACGCGTACCGCCGGCCGCGATTTCGCCGGTTCGTGGAGGGGCGGCCCGAGATCCTGATGCACGACGGCCGCATCATCCGCCACGCGCTCGAGCGCAACTTCATCACGCAGGAGGAGCTGCTCGCCGCGGCGCGCAAGCAGGGCGTGCAGCACCTGCACGAGGTGGAGTCAGTGCGGCTCGAGGTGAGCGGGGCATTGAGCTTCGTCGTGAAGGAGCCCACGGCCGCCGACACGTTCCACGCGGAAGTGCTGCGGCGGCTCGACGCCATCGAACGCCGCCTGCCCGCCGCCACGGCGCTGCTCCTCTCGGCCGCGATCGGCGCCGCGGGAGCATTCGGGTTCGCGCCGGGGGTGGCGCGCGCCCAGGGCGCGGCGTCCACCGACGTCTGGATTGCGCCGCTCTCGGAAGCCGGCGGCAAGGTGACCGTCGGGACGCCGCTGAACGTCACGCACCGGCGCGGCTACGACAACCAGCCCTCGTTCACGCCCGACGGGCGGACGCTGCTGTACACGGCGATCGGCGACGACGGCGAGGCCGACACGTGGCGCATCGCGCTGCCGGACGGCGCGCCCGCCCGCGTGACCAGGACCGCCATCGGCGTGTATTCGCCCACGGTGATGCCCGACGGCCGCACGTTCAGCGTGATCCGGGTCGAACTCGACTCCACGCAGCGGCTGTGGAAATTCCCGCTCGGCGGCGGCGAGCCGTCGCTCGTGCTCGAGGGCGTGAAGCCGGTGGGCTACCACGCGTGGCTCGACGGGCGCACCGTGGCGGTGTACGTGCTCGGTTCGCCGCTCAACTCGCCGAACCCGCGGCCCGCCACCCTGCAGGTCGTGGACGTGGCCGCCGGCGCCGCGACGGTGGTGACCACGAACATCGGCCGCGCGCTGGTGAAGGTGCCGGGGCGGGAGGCCATCACCTTCGTCCAGGCAGTGCGCGACAGCGGCCAGTGGGTCACCGAGTACGACGCGCGCACCAGGGCGACGAAGCGCGTCGCGCAGCTGCCCGCGGGCGCCGACTACCTGGCGTGGACGCCGGGTGGCAGCCTGCTCACCGCGTCGGGCGCCACGGTGTACCGGCTGAAGGACGACAACGCGTGGGAGGCGGTGGCGGAGATGAGCGGCGTCGGCGTGCGCGGGATCTCGCGACTCGCTGTCAGCCCGCGGGGCGACCGGATCGCGTTCGTGGCCGTGGACACGCCGCGGCCGTGAGCGACGGCGCGCGCCCCGCGCCGGCGGGCG
>JAYEKC010000137.1:0-4337 GCA_034716715.1 Gemmatimonadota bacterium
GCTGTTGCCTGGGCGGCAGCCAGGCCGGACAACGCGACCGTGAGCACCACGGTCAGCGCACCCGAGCGGATGCCGTGCCGCTCGCGAACGGGCCCCACGCAATTGGGAGGCATCGCGCTCACCCCTTCATCTTCAGCGCGATGACCGTCGCGTGGTGCTCAATCAGCTCGGCCCGCACATGCCACACGGCGTGCACCGAGCTGAGCATCCACGTGAACAACCCGACGCCAAAGAACAACAGCAGGGGAAACGACACGAGGTACACCAGCCCGTTGATGGCGAACGATGCCCATTTGTGGCGCACAGCGAAGTACGCCGGAGGACAGAAGACGGCGAGCAGGTACAGACCGAACGACGGCATTGCACCTCCATCTGAGATGTGGCCGTGCGACCCCCGGTCCGCACGCTGGAGCGGAGTTGCCGGACGGCGCATTGCACGGGCACATTCGTGCGGAAGCATCCACGCCGCGTCCCCGACCCCGATGGACGCGCGATGGACGCCTCTTCGTGATAGCTCTTTCGATGGCTTCCCTGACGAAAGGCGCGGACCGCGTGTGACCCCAGCCGAATCCGCCGCCCGGCCGCCGCTCCTTCCGCGACTGATTACGCTCGGGACCGCGAAGCTGGTAGACGCGGCCCCCAGCGCCGCCGTGCCGGCCCTCCCCGTGAACGGCAAGCCACTCGCACTTCTCTGCCGCGTCGCGCTGGGTACCGGCCGTGCCCTGGCCCGCGACGCCGTCGCCGAGGAGCTCTGGAGCGACCTCGCCCCACCGCGCGCACGCGCACAGCTCCGCAACGCGCTATGGCTGCTGCGTACGCAGCTGGATCGCGAGGTGATCCGGGCCACCGAGTCCACCCTGTCACTGGCCTGCCCCGTGGAGTCGGACCGCGCCGATTTCGAGCGCCTCGCGTCTGATGGCCGGCATGCCGATGCCCTCGCGCTCTATGGCGGCGACTTCCTGGCCCATTTCGCCGTTCCACGCGCCGACGGGTTCGTTGAATGGGTGGACTTCGAGCGCCGGAATCTCAGGAACCTTTACCTCTCCACGGGCGACGCGGAGATCCGGCGGCTCGTGCACGGCGGGCATTTCCGCAGTGCCGTGACCACCGCGCGCCAACTGCGCGACACGGACCCTCTGTCACTCGCGGGCTGGCGGCTGGTGCTCTTCGCGCTCGGCGCCGCGCAGGACGCGGTCACCGCGCGCGCCGAGGCCGATGCCCTGCGTGCGCTGTGTGCTGCGGAGGGCGTCACCCTCGATGCCGAGACGGAAGCGACGCTCCGAGCGGTAACCCGGCGGGCCGCCGAGCCGGTACGAACCCATGACGACAACGGTGCCATCGAACCGGACCTCGTGGGGCGCGAACGCGAACTCGCCGCCCTGATCAGCCAGCTGACCGCTGCGGAGCGTGGCGCGGCGCAGTCCGCGTTCGTGGCCGGACCGCCCGGCATCGGCAAGACGCGGCTGCTCGATGATTTCGTCCGCGTGGCCGCCGCGCGCCGTCACCGCGTGGTACGCTGCGCGGGAGCCCGGTCAACGGAGCGTTTTCCGTACGCGGCCGTCGCACGCGCCGCCGACGGGCTTGCGGCCCTGCCGGGCGCGCGCGGTGTGTCACCCGAAACGGCCGCCATTCTGGCGGCCGTCAGCCCTGCGCTGGCGGACACGTACGCGACGCGCCCAGCAGTTCGGCCCGATGGCGACGTCGCGCGCCTGCGCCTCCTGGCCATGGCCGACCTCGTGCGGGCCGTGTGCACGGAGCGACCCACGGTGATCGTGGTGGACGACACGCAGTGGCTGGACGAGGCATCGCGTGACGTGCTGGTCTCCCTGGCCGACGTATGCGCGGGCAGCGCGCTGCTCGTGGTGTTTGCCGCCCGCGACGGCGGCGGGTCGCTGCCCGTTGGGGGCCCGCGCGGCGTTCCCATCGTGCTCGAGCCACTCGACGCTTCGGCGTGCAGCGGGCTCGTGGCCAGCGTCGCCAGGCTTCCGGACGCGGATTGGGCTCGCGAGTGGATGCGCACGCTTCGCGTGGCAAGCGCCGGGGTGCCGCTGGGAATCGTGGACGTGCTGCGACTCTCGGTCGAGCGCGGAGTGGTGGCGGTTCGCGACGGCGAGTGGAGCACGTCGAGCCCAGCCGACCTGATTGCGCTCACCGAGGAGTCTGCGCCCCGGCGGGCCCGCGTGGCGGCGCTTCACCCCTCGCTGCGCGACATCGTCACGCTCCTCGGCGTGGCCGGCGGGCCGGTGCCCGACCTCGTGGCGGCGTCGGCCCTCGACGTCACGCCGGCGACGTTGCGCGAGGCGTGCGGCCAGCTTGCCCACCGGGGCCTGGCCCGGCTGGACGGCAGCATGCTCCGCCTGGATCACGAGGAGTACGGCGCCGCGGCGCGTGAGGCAGCCGACGTGGCGACCCGGAGGGCGATACTCGGCTCGCTTGCCCGCGCGTTCTCCGGCCCGGCCGGCACACCGGGCGGCGTGGCCAGCCTGCGGCGCGCGCACGCACTGGCCACGGAAGGCGGCGACACCGCCCTGGCCGTCGACTGCGCACGCCGGTACCTCGCCGCGTCGCACGCACTGGCCCCCGCGCGATCTTCACGCGACCACCTCGCCGACCTGATCGGCATCGGCCCCGACGCCGAGCGTCTCGACCTGCTGGCCCGGGAACTGGGTGAGGGTGGGTCGTCGCGCGCGGCACGACGCTGGCTGGTGGCCGCAACGCTCGCCGCGGCCGCGGTTGCCGCGGCTGCCGCGTTTCTTCGCCCGGCGCGGCGCCCGGACGTGTCCCTGGTGCTCGTAAATCCCGATGGCAGGGGAGGCGTTGCCGTCCGCGAGGCTGCCCTTCACCTCGACGACTGGCGCGCCGGGGAGCCGATCGTGATGGGCCGCGCCCGGCGCGCGCCCGCGGTGCTTTCGTCCACGATCGGGATCCGGCGCAGCCCAGTGGATCCCGCCGCCTGGCTGGCGCAGGTGCCCGGCGCCGGGAGTGCAGCCGACGAGGTGGCGCTCGTTGAGGCCTCCGCGCCGGCACGCCTCCTGGCGCCCGGAGTCGGAGACGATGTGGCGCCCGCCTGGTCGCCGGACGGCCGGCGCGTGGCGTTCGTGAGCAGCCGATGGACGGGCGACCGCGGCGACATCGCCGTCGTGGACGTGACCATGGGAAGCCTCACTCGGCTTGGGGGTGGGCCGGGGGAGCTCAACAATCCTGTGTTCGCGGCGGATGGAGCGGGGATCGTGTATTACCGGGTGGACCGACGCCGAGCCGCGTTCGCGGCGTGCGTGGTGCGCCTCCCCGCGGACACTGCGGAACGACCAGTACCGCGGTGCCGCGAGTTGCCTGCGGCGTCGCCCGCGGCTGACCCGGCCTGGCCCGCCGACCAGACGGTCCTCGTTGCGGCCGCCGACCGAGCGGTGAGTATGACGAAAGTGCTGGAGTGGGACTTGGCGAGCGACTCGTTGCGCCTTGTCGCGACGTGCGGGGGTACCATGCCGCGCGGACAGGCGTTGACCGCGGTGATCGTCTGCGATCCTGGCGGCGACGTCAGGCGGCGCGTGGTCGCGCCCACGGCCCACCCGGAAGCGTGGCGGCCGGTACGGTGGGATGCGGCCGACACAGTCGCCGGTGCTATCCTCCTGGTGGTGGACCAGATGCCCGGCCGCGCGCAACTGACCGGCGTACGCATCCAGGGCGCGCGCGACGCCGTGGCCGGCGTGCCCCATTCACTTCGCGCCGAAGGCGTCCGGGCCAACGGATCGGTGAGCGCCGACCCGCCAGTTGCGTGGTGGGTGCGGGGCGAGGCGACCGTGAGCCGGGAGGGAGTGCTCATGGCGCGCGCGCCCGGTCAGGTGGTGGTGGGCGCTCGCCTCGACGCCGCGCGCGCCGACTCGGTTGTCGTGGATGTCCGGCCGCGCACCGACGCCATTGTGCTCCGTGAGGCGTGGGACCGGGACTGGCTGCTCCGGTGGCGGCCGTTCGGCGACCCGGTGCCATTCATCGCTCGTTCGGGGAACGAATGGCGACTCGTAACTGGCGGAGACGGCCGGTACTTCTCCGGCGCCTACTCCCGGGAGACGTTCGTCACCGCCTCGGGGCTTGCTCTGGACGCCGAGCTCGCGACGCCGCCGTCGTCCGACTACCGAATGCTGCACGTGGGCATTGTCACGGGACTCCACGGCGATGCCCTGGTGCGGTGGGACCATCGGACCGGGTACCCGCCGAACCTGCCGAACCTCGGCGATTGTTTCTTCGAGCACCGAACTGGCGGTCCGGAAAACAGGACGAGCTTTTCGAGCGCGACGTGGTCCGGGCCGGTTGCAGACTCGTCGAACGGGCGGCCATAC
>JAYEKC010000138.1:0-21324 GCA_034716715.1 Gemmatimonadota bacterium
GGGCGAAGCTCACGGCGGCGGCGGCGTCCACGACGTTGCCACCGGCGTGCAGGATCTCGAGGCCGGCGGCGGTGGCGACCGGATGGGCGCTCGAGACCGCGGCGCGGCCCGTCGCGGGCTCGCGGAGGTCCGGCCGTTCGCGGAGCATCCGGAACAGCACGCGCTGGAGCTCGTCGTCGTCCTTCGCGGCGGCGGCCTGGGGGCGGTACTTGCGGCCGGCGTTGTCCCACTGCGTCCGCGGCATGCGCGGAGTGCCGTTCCCGAAGTAGAGGTCCGCCGTGCGCTGCCACACCTGATCGAACACGTCGGTGTTCCGCGCCGCTCGGACGCGCGTGTCGGCAATCGTCGCCTCTCGGCGCTCGGCGTCGGGCGCAATCGGCGCGGCAACGAGCACGAGCGGGCTGCGGTCGCCGAAGACGTCCTCCACGGCGCGGTCGCCAAGGCGCGCCGGATCGCCGTTGTACGACGGCCCGCCGCGGTCGTACTCGGCCACGGCGATCGTCCGGCCGTCGGGCGACCACGCCACGTCGCCGCGGCGCGTCGCGACGAGGTTCGCGTACGAGCCGTTCGCGCCCGCGACGTACACGCCACCGCGGGCGCCGCTGGTCGAGAAGGCGATGCGGGCGCCATCCGGCGCCCAGGCCAGTGACTCCGGGGCGCGGTCGCCGGCCACGACGCCGTCGCGACCCGTCGCGACGTTCCGGACGAGGAGCCGGCGACCAGCCTCGAACACCTGGACGTATGCGATGCGCGCTCCGTCGGGCGACACGGCGGGGGCCAACTCGGACTCCTCGCGGTTGGTCAGCCGCTTCTCGGTGCCGTCGGGCGCGCGAAGCCAGATCCGCGCGGCGCCGCCGAAGCCGCGCACGAAGGCGATCGTGCCGTCGGGCCCGACGCTCGGCGCGCTGTCGTCGGTATTCGTGTTCGTCAGGCGCTGGGCGTCGCCGCCGGCGGCGGAGAGGCGCCAGAGCGAGAACCGCCCGCCACGGTTCGAGGAGAACACGATCGCGCCGTCCCGAGTCCACGCCGGGTCGCGGTCCCACGCGGGCCCCGTCGTGAGCTGCTTCCACGCGCCGCCCGGCGAGCTCTCGACGAACAGGTCGCCGTCGATGGAGACGGCGAGGCGCCCCTCCGGCCCGTACGCGGGGCCCCGCGCGTTGCGCAACGGCGCCGCGTCCTGCGCGCCGGCGCGCGCCGGCGCGGCCACGGTGGCACCGAGGAGGAGCAGCTGGAGGAAGCGTGACGAAAGGCGCAACTGATTGACTCCGGAACGCGGACAGACGGGGAAACTACGCACGCGCGCCGGCTCCTGTTTGCCCTCCGGGTCAGCGCTCCCTACCGCTTGCCGTCCTCGATTTCGATCCTCGCCACGACGTCACCCTCCAGCACGCCGTCCACCACGGTGATGCCGTCGGTCACCTCGGCAAACACCGTGTAGTCGCGGTTGAGGCGGAGGTTGTCGCTGAGGTTGATGAACCACTGGCCGTCGCCGGTGTCGTGGCCGCGCGTGCTCATGCCCACCGTGCCGCGCGCGTGGGGCACGGTGCCGAGCTCGTCGCGGAAGAACCGCGGGTAGCCCACGTACTCGCTGGCGCCGGGACTCAGGCCCTGGATCACGAAGTTCGCCTCCACGCGGTGCCAGGTGAGGCCGTCGTAGTAGCGTCGGCGCACGAGGTCGAGGACGCGCGCCGCCATCACGGGCGCGACGTCGCCGCGGAGGCGCACGACGAACATGCCGCCGCCGCTCGAGTCGGCCATGGTCACGCGGAGGCGAACCTCGCCGCCCATCGCGAGCCGCACGGCATCCGGCGGCAGCGTGATCGGCAGCGATGTGCAGACGGGCCGGGCCGCGGGGTCGCCGAGTTGGCGGCCGATGTCCGCGACGGCGGCGGCGATCGTGCAGTCGAAGTCCGCGGCGAGGGGGGCGATGCGAGGCCAGTCGCCCGACGACGCGAGCGAGCCGATGAGGTCCACCACGGCTTGGCGCGCGTCGCGCGACGTTTCGCTGGAGTCGCGGCGCAGGCGAACGGCGGCAGCGATCGCCGCCGCCAGGGCGGGGCCGCGCATCGGCGTGCCCTTGAGGGCGATCGCCGCTGCCCGCACGGCCTGGTAGCCACTCGCCTGGAGGGCCGGCACGATCGCGGCGTCGGCGCCGTGCCCGGCAACGCGCGCGAGCCCGCCGACGGCAGCTTCCTTCACGTTGTCATCGCGGTCGCCGGCGAGGCGGATGAGCGTGGCGGTGTCGCCGAGAATTGTCGCCGCTCGTGCGGCGTACGCCCTGGATTGCCAGATGGCGCTCGTTGCATGCCGGGTGAGGGCCGAACGGGCGTCCGCGGGCGCGACACGCGCGAGCGCGACCAGGCCGTGGGCCGCGGCGTGCCACGACACGCCGCCCGCACGGCGCGCGCCGCTGGCGGGCAGGTCGCGCGTCCAGCGGCGCAGCGTGTCCACGATCGCCGTGTCGGTCGCGCAGGCGGAGGTCACGAGGTCGGCGGCGCGGAGCCGCACGGCCCAGGCGCTGTCGGTGATGCCGTGCCGCAGCTCGCCACAGTTGTCGTTGCGGTTGCCGAGCTGGCGAAACCGGAGCCGCCACGCCGGATCGTCGTACCTGGGCGGGGCGGGCAGCTGCGGGAGGATCGTGTCCCGCGACGCGAACCGCGGGTCGAGTGAGCGGGCGAGCCCGCGCCGCGCGATGACCCGGATGCGGGAGTTGTCGCTCCGGAGGCCGTCCTCGTACGCGGCCCGGGTCGTGTCCCGTCGCTCCTCTGCGAGCAGGAGCCGCGCAACGAGGGTTGAATCGGCGGGCGACACGGATTGCGCGCGTGCCGGCGCCGGTGCCAGCGCCAGGGATGCGCCGAGGGCGGCGCCCAGCGCTGCGGCCGGCGCCACGCACGCGAAGGTCGCGACTCGCGCGATCGCGCTCAGCCGCGGACGTGCTCGAAGATCAGCCACGTTTCGATGTGCCCCACTTCAGGCCTGGTGATGAAGTGATCGAGCGCGAGGTTGCGGAGGTGGTCCGTGTCGCGCGCGAGCACGTGCACGAGGAAGTCGTTCTCCCCCGCGAGGTGATGTAGCGCCTTCACCTCGTCGAGCGCCAGCATGCCGCGGCGGAACGTGTCGTAGTCCTCGCGCGAATGCCGGTGAAGGCGCACGGCGATCATCGCCTCGAGCGTGTACCCCAGGGCGGCAGGGTCCACCTCGGCGTGGAACCCGCGGATCGCGCCGGACGCGACGAGCTTCTTCACGCGTTCGAAGCAGCTCGACGGGGCGAGTCCGACGCGCACGGCGAGCTCCTTGTTGCTCAGCCGACCATCGTTCTGCAACGCGTCGAGGATGGCGATATCTGTTCGGTCCAGCGCCCGATTTTCCATGTAATTACCGAAACTGATTCGTTTGCAATCATGGCAAAACGAACAAATATTAGCAATAGCCATGATAACCGAGTGAGATTCGATGCAAACATCGTTTGACACGACGGCTGTTCACGCTGCACGACAAGACTTCCGCGTGCTGGGCATTCACGCTCCGCCGATCGACCTTTCCACCACGTACCCCATCGAGGGACTCGAGACCGCGACCGCGGATCTCGACGCCATGCTCACCGGCGAGCGGCCGGTCGCGGAGAAGATCTACTCGCGGCTCGACAACCCGACGGTCAGCCGGTTCGAACGCGCGTTCGCGGAACTCGAGGGAAGCGACGCCGCCGCCGCCTTCGGCTCGGGCATGGCGGCGATCACGGCCGCGTTGCTCGCCGCCCGCCAGCACGGGAACCACGTCGTTGCCGTGCGGCCCATCTACGGCAGCACTGACCATCTCCTGAGCAGCGGGCTGCTCGGGCTCGACGTGACCTGGGCGACCCCGGACACGGTGGGCGAGAGCATCAGGCCCGAAACGTCGCTCGTCATGATCGAGACGCCGGGCAACCCGACGTGCGCGCTCGTGGACATTGCCGGCGTGGTGCGGCAGGCGGGGCGGATTCCCGTCGTGGTGGACTCCACCTTCGCGACGCCGGCGCTGCAGCAACCGGTCGCGCTTGGCGCGGCGATGTCGCTGCACAGCGCCACCAAGTACATCGGCGGGCACGGCGACGTGATCGCGGGTGTCATCGCGACGAATGCCGCATGGGCGCGTGAGCTCCGCGTGGTGCGGCTGCTCACCGGCGCGCTGCTGCACCCGATGGCGGCGTACCTGCTGCACCGCGGCCTGCAGACGCTGCCGATCCGGGTGCGCGCGGCGCAGGACAACGCACGGATCCTCGCGTACCGGTTGCGTGAGCACCCGCAGGTGGAGGCGGTGCGCTACCCCGGCCTGCCGGGCGGCGACCCGCTCGGCCTCGTGGGCCGCCAGATGTCAGGCCCCGGTGCGATGCTGGCGTTCGACGTCGCCGGCGGGTACGACGCAGCCGCGGCGGTGATGCGGCACGTGAACCTCATGACGCCCGCCGTTTCGCTCGGCTCGTGCGACCCGCTCATCCAGCACCCCGCGGGCCTGACCCACCGCGTGGTGGACGCCGATGCGCTTGCCACCGAGGGCGTCACGCCCGGGATGCTGCGCCTTTCGGTGGGCATCGAGGGGGTCGAGGATCTCTGGCGTGACCTCGACCAGGCGCTGCACATCGCGGCGGCGGTACCGGAGCTCGAGGCGGCGGCCCGCTAGGCGCTCACCGCGCGCTCACCGCGCGCTCACCGCGCGCTCACCGCGCGCTCACCGCGCGCTCACCGCGCGCTCACCGCGCGCTCACCGCGCGCTCACCGCGCGCTCACCGCGGCGCTCACCGCGGCGCTCACCGCGGCGCTCACCGCGGCGCTCACCGCGGCGCTCCTGCGGCAGCGCGCAGGCGCTCGCGCGCGCTGGCGCAGGCGCGGTAGGTTCCGTCCACCGGAACCGGAGCCTCCCCGTGAACGTGCGCACGTCCCTCACCGCCGCGCTGGCGGCCGCAGCGCTCGCCGCACCCGCGGCCAGCGCCCAGCAGTACGACATCGTCCTCTCGAACGCGACAATCATCGACGGCACCGGGGCGGCGCGCTATACGGGCACCGTCGCCATTGCCGGCAACCGGATCGCGCGCGTCACTCGCGAGCAGATCCCGGCGTCGCAGGCGAAGCGCGTGATCGACGCGAACGGGCACGTGGTGGCGCCGGGGTTCATCGACCTCCACGCGCACCTCGAGCCGCTGCTGGAGATGCCCGACGCCCAGAGCGCCGCGCGCCAGGGCGTCACGCTGGCCCTTGGCGGACCCGACGGTGGCGGCCCGTGGCCCTTCAAGGCGTATCTCGACTCCGCGGCGACGGCCCCGCTCGGCATCAACGTCGCGTATCTCACGGGCCACAACACGATCCGGCGCGAGGTGATGGGCACGGTGAACCGCGCGCCCACGCCCGCCGAGCTGCAGAAGATGAAGGGGATGGTGGCGCAGGCCATGCGCGAAGGCGCGTTCGGCCTCAGCACGGGCCTGCTGTACATCCCGGGGACCTACTCCAAGACCGATGAAGTCGTGGAGCTCGCGAAGGTGGCGGCCGCCTCGGGCGGCATCTACACCTCGCACCTGCGCAACGAGGGCCTCGGCCTCATCTCCGGCGTGGCCGAAGCGCTGGAGATCGGCCGGCAGGCGAAGATCCCCGTCGTGCTCACGCACCACAAGGCGGTGGGACAGAAGATGTGGGGCAAGAGCGTCGTCACGTTGCGGATGGTAGACTCCGCGCGCCGCGCCGGCACCGACGTGATGCTCGACCAGTATCCGTACACGGCGAGCTTCACGGGATTCGGCGTGCTCGTGCCGGCGTGGGCCCAGGCGGGCGGCATCGAGGAATTCAAGAAGCGCCTCGCCGATCCGGAATTGCGGAACGCGATCGAGAAGGGGATTCTCGAGCTGCTCCTCAACGATCGCGGCGGCGGTGACGTGTCACGCGTTCAGTTCTCGAGCGTTCCCTGGGACCACACGCTCGACGGCAAGACGCTGGCCGACCTCGTGCGGCGCGGCGGCAAGGAGCCCACGCCGGAGAACGCCGTGCCGGTGGTGATCGACGTGATGCTGAAGGGCGGCGCGTCGAACGTCTTCCACGTGATCGACGAAGGCGACGTGCGGCGCATCATGGCGCACCCGATGACGATGATCGCCAGCGACGGCCGGCTGTCGCAGCCGGGGAACGGCGTCCCGCACCCGCGGAACTACGGCACGTTCCCCCGCGTGCTCGGCGAGTACGTGCGCGTGCAGCACGTGCTCACCCTCGAGCAGGCCGTGAACAAGATGACCGGCATGCCGGCCCGGCGGCTCGGCCTCGCCGATCGCGGGTGCCTGCGCGAGGGATGCGCGGCGGACATCACCGTGTTCGACCCGGCCACGATCAAGGACAAGGGGACGTTCACGGAGCCGCACCAGTACCCGGTGGGCATCGACTGGGTGTTCGTGAACGGGCAGGCGGTGGTGGCCGAGGGACAGTTCACGACCGCACGCCCGGGCCAGGTGCTGCGGAAACGGTAAGGCCGCCGGCGGCGCGCGGCGTCGCGGCCTGCCCGCGAGGCCGGCCGTTCGCTACGGCGTGCTGTCGGCGCCCTGCCGGCCGCCGTGCTCCGGGTGCGCCGCGATGGCGGCCGCCACGGCCGCGCCGAGCATGCGCACCCGCACGTCGTCGTTCTTCCGCCCGACGTGCTCCGCCATCCGGTTGAACACGGTGCGCGCCCTGTCGCCCTGCCCCGTCTTCAGGAGGGCCACCACGGCGCCGTCGCGGAACGTGTCGGGGTCGATCCAACGGAGCCCGTTGTCGAAGGCCCGTAGCAGGGAATCCACCTGGTTGGCGGCCTCCAGCCAGTTGTACGCGGACACGCCGTGCATGAAGGCGATGGCGGCCTGCACGTCGGACGGAGCGCCGCGCGACTTCGCGAACTGCGACAGCGTCCGGTAGAACGACTCGTCGGCCCAACCCATCGTGCCCGCGTGGAGGTCGTTCTCGACCGCCATTGCCGCGGTCATGAACTCGGCCCAGTCGGACGGGGGGCCGGTCGCCGCCATCCGGTCGTGCAGCACTTCGTAGCGCGCCCGCGCCGCCCGCAGGCGGGCCTGGTCGCCCGAGGCGGCGAACGCGGTGCGGCCCGTGCGCATGGCGGCCGCGACGGCGCGGGCCCGCACGCGTTCGATGTCGAGCGGGGCCTGGGGCTCGGCGGCCGGCTCGATGCGCCGGCTCTCGAGCAGCGCGCCGAGGTCGAAACGGTCGTCCCCGAGGCCGGCGAAGCCCGACGCGAATCGCTTCTCGTACCGCGTCGCCTCGGCGTCCAGGTCGAGCAACGGGTAGAAGTCGGAATTCCCGCCGGTGCCGTCGCCGAGGAGCGGGGCGAGCGCGGCGCGCGACACGAGGTGCGTGCCGGCCACGGCTTCCGGCGTGACGCGATAGAACCGCCGGAGGTCGTGGGCAATTCCGGGCAGGCGGTACACGGACCAGTCGGGCGCGGGGAGCTCGGCCCGGTTCGACGCGACGATGAGGATGTCGACGTCGGCCGTCAGGAAGATGTCGTACGACGCGAAGTTCCGGTGCACGGCGCGGATCACCGAGAGGACGAGGCCGTCGTCGATTTCATACAGGTGCAGCCACTGGCCGAACACGCCGTCGGGCGTGAGGTACGTCCGCACCCGCCGGTAGAACTCGTCCGTGAACAGGCCGCTCACGCCGCTCACCCACGGGTTCGACGGCTCCGACAGGATGAGGTCGAATTTCCGGTTGCTGGCGGCGAAGAAGCTCTTGGCGTCGTCGTGGACGAAGCGCGACCGCGGGTCGTCGAACACGCGCCGGTTGACGGGATAGAACATGTGCGAGCCGTTGATCATCTCCGGCTCGATGTCGATCGTGACCAGCTCCTCGAGCTCCGGGCTGCCGAGGAGGAAGTGACTCGACATTCCCGACCCGTTGCCGATCACGGCCGCGTGCCGGGCGTGCGGTGCGTGCGCGAGCGTCGTGAGTGGCAGCAGCACCTGCGTGGATTCGTCGCCGTCGATGCGGCTCGCTCCCGGCACGCCGGCCGTGTCGAACCAGGCCGGCGACAGCGAGGCGTCGGGCTTGCCGTTGGTGGCGATGGAGTAGCTGCCGTCGCCGCTCTTGCGCACGCTCACGGTGGCGGTGCGGCCGTCGCGGTAGAAGACGATGCCCTCGGACCGCTCGCCCGGCGCCGGCACCGTGCCGTAGCGGTAGACGCCGCTCACCAGGATGCCGCGGTCGAAGTTGGTGTTGAGCGCGCCCCCGGCCACGACGATGGCCGTGGCGCCGACGAGCGCCACCGCGAAACGCCGCGCGGGCTCGCTGGCCCGCCCGGCAATGAACATCAGCCACACGCCGAGCAGCATGTCGATCACGGCGCCGGTGATGAGGAGGGCCTTGAGGCCCAGCACCGGCATCAGGACGAGCGCGGCGAGTGCGGCGCCCACGATCGAGCCGAGGGTGTTCACGCTGTACACCGCCCCGATCGCGCGCTCGCCGCTGCCCGCGCCGAGGAGCAGGCGCGTGATGAGCGGCAGGGTGATGCCGGCGCAGAACGTGGCCGGGAGCATCACCGCCATCGCGATGCCGTACTTGGCCACCGTGAACAGCTCGTAGCCCTCCCTGGTCTGGTCGAGCCCCTGGATCAGGAAGGCCATCCACTCGAAGCTGCGGAGGTACGCCGTGAGCGTCAGCACCGCGAGGCCGCCCATGGCCCACTGCGTGACGGCGAGCGCGCGAAGCGGGTCGCGGAACGAATCGGCACGGTTCCGCACCCAGAACGCGCCGAACGCGAGGCCAAGGATGAATGCCGAGAGCATCAGCTCGAACGAGTGCGTGGCGCTGCCGAGCACGAGCGAGAGCATGCGCACCCACGCGATCTCGTAGATGAAGCTCGACAGCGCCGTCCCGGCGGCCACGGCGAGCATCACGCGCCACAGGACGGGAAGTTCGAGGAGCTGGGGCGCCGGAACGCGCGGCGGCCCGGCGGGTGCCGCCGGTGCCGGGTCGGCCACCGCGTCGCCGAGTTCCGCGGAACTGGTGAGCCGGACGGCGCCGTACACCGCGAAGCCCACCACGAGGTTGACGGCGGCGGCGGTGATGACGGTCCCCGGGAGTCCGACCACGCGGATGAGGTAGAACCCCGCGATCAGCACGCCCACGGCCGCGCCAACGGAGTTGGCGAAGTAGAGGATGCCGAGCACGCGTCCGCTGTTGGCGCGGCCGTCGGGCGAGACGCGGCGCAGGAAGCCCGCGGTCATCAACGGGAACGTCATCCCGAGGAGCACGGCCTGCGGCAGGATCAGCAGGGCGGCGAGGCTCCACTTCACCACGACGAGCATCGGGCTCCCCGCGAGCGCGGGGAACACCGAGCGGTACGCCATCGCCGTGGACGCCTGGAAGATCTCGTGAAAGAAGAGGCCGATCACGCCGACCGCGATCTCGATGACGGCGTACCCGATGAGGGGCTCGCGGATGCGTTCGGAGCGCCGCGCCGCCAGCGCGGCGCCGAGCGACATGCCGCCGAGGTAGATGACGAGGACAATGACCTGCGCGTAGGCGGCGTGCCCGACGAAGAGGCCGAGATAGCGGCTCCAAATCGACTCGTACATGAGCCCGGCGGCGCCGGACAGGATGAACACGAGCGTGAGCAATGCGGGCATCGTCGCACAAAGCTACACCCCAGAACGCCGAACGGGCGGCCGGGTCTCGACTCCCGGACCGCCCGTCGTGCCCGGCGCGCGATCCGCCGCGCATGCGCCGCGTGCGGCCGGGGCCTGGCGCCGATCAGGTCAGCGCGCGATCCACCAGGATGCCTTCACGAGGAAGACGTTGTCGGGCGCGGTGGCGAAAAGCGCGTCGCGGTCGCGGCCGAAGTCGAAATCGCCGACCGATGCGGAGCCGCTGCGTGAGTGTGTCCAGGCGAAGTAGAGCGTCGAGCCCGGCAGATACTCCCAGCGGAACACTGCGTTGCCGCGAAGGGAGCGGAAGTTGAAGTCGGGGTTCTGGAAGGTGAACGACTGCGCGGGCCCCGCGCCGTCGGGGTCCACCGTGTACGTGATGCTCCCCCCGCCGCCGGTCGTCCGGGCGATGGTCCCGCGGTCGCGTCCGTACACGCTCCACGCAGCGTGCCGCGGCGCATTGAACTCCTTGAACTCGGAATACGCGCCGCTGGAAAGGAACGGCTGCGCGTACAGCTGCAGCGTCATGGTCGGCGAGAACGTGACGTTCACGCGCGTGTCAAGGCCAAGCGACTTCTGGCGGAGCGTAGCCAGCACGTAGCGGCGGCCGTAGAAGGCGGCGTTTACCGGGTCGTTCACGGCCGTGACGTACTGCAGTAGGAACCGCGACGTGTTCCACGACGGATTGAACGACACAAGCACGCTGGACGAGGGCCGAACATCGGCGCCCACGTACAGGTTGGAGCCCCAGCCGCCGCGCGTGTTGGCGGCATACGACGCCCCGAGGTTGGCTACCACGCGGTTGCGCGAATCCGAGTTCACGTTCATCGAGACGAACTGCGTGCCCGGCTTCCGGACCACGGGGCCGCCGCGGAGCAGCCGGTCGTCCGCGAGCTCCGGCTTCCAGATGGTGAACGCGTTGACGGACCAGAACTGCGGCGTCTGGACCTGGAGGTAGAGCGGCACCTGCAGGTCGGTGAGGTCGCCGTCCCAGTTCCGCTGCGCCTGCGTACCGACGCTCGCCCAGATGCTGCGGTACCACCGGCCCGGCCGCGTGATGTTCCGGACGAGATTGGCGTTGCCGTACACGTAGTCGGACGTCGTGAGGAAGGAGTAGTCGTTCGTCTCGAAGCCCGGCGTCCGCACGTTCGTCATCACCTCCCACATCCAGTTCCCGGCGTCCTTGGCGAGGCGCATGTACGCGCCGCCGCCGCGCAGCGACGTGAGGGTCGTGTCGTACGCGTTGGTGAAGAACCCGTTTGCCATCGCGCCGCGGTCGGGCCGCTGGTAGTACCGCGCGCTCGAGCGTTGCTTCGCCGCCACGAGCCGCGGGTCGCCGGAGAGGTTCGTGAGCGCATACTGGCCCACGAGCGAGTACGTGCGCTTGTTCCAGGTCAGGCGGAAGTCGCCGCCCGCCAGCTCGGCGTGGTCGGCAAGGCGCGGGGCGAAGGGGTCGGTCATCTGCCGGACGACGCTCGTCGCGATGCCGCCCACGACGAGGTTGCCGCCCGCGAGGTCGCGTTTCACCCGCCCCACGAAGTAGTTGGTGAGCGGTTCGACCTCCTGCGTGGTGCGCCCGCCGTCCGCCCGCACCACGTCGGCGTTGGCCTGCCCCGTGACGGCCTCGAGCACGCCCACGGTGAAGCCGTTGGACGTGCGGCCCGTCACCTTCGCGGCGCCGAGGATGGTGGCGGCGTCGGGCACGTCGGCGTACGGGCCGGCGGCGTACGCGAGGTCGGCGCCCGTCGGCGCGCGCCCCACCCGGCGGGAGTAGAACGCCTGCAGGGACGACACGTTGCTGCAGAAGTAGCAGTTGAACCCGCCGAAGCCGAAGATGCTGGCGCCCTCGATGAAGAACGGCCGCTTCTCGGGAAAGAACGTCTCGAACGCGGAGAGGTTCACCACGGCCGGGTCCACCTCCACCTGGCCGAAGTCGGGGTTGAATGTCGCGCTCAGCGTGAGGTTCGACGTGAGCAGGTACTTGAGGTCGAGTCCCGCGCGACCGCTGCGGTCGCGCCCGGTGTTGAACGGGTCGCCCGCTGCGTGCTGCAGGAAGCTCCCCTTGGCGACCGCGTACGGGAGCAGTTCCACGTGCCGCGATCCCGCGGCGTGGAAGTCGAGCCCTTCGAGGTGGCCGAACCGGCTAGGCCCGCCGGTCTCGTTCTTCCGCCAGAACGACCACTGGTCCATCTCCTGGCGCCGGTGGATGAAGCGCCGGATCTGCAGGCCCCACGTGTCGTTGTCCGCAGAGAACCGCAGCTGGCTGAGCGGGATGCGGAGCTCCGCGGTCCAGCCGTCGTCGTCGATGCGCGTCGCCACTTCCCACACCGGGTCCCATCCCGAGTCGCAACACGAGCTGCCGATCCCGATGTAGTCGGCCTTCGACCCCGAGGGGTTGACGTCGAAGAACGCGCGACTGAGGTGGTCGTGGTACCCATCGATCACGACCTCGAACATGTCGGAGTTGAAGTTGTCGTCTCGGCGGACGAGGGTTGTCTTCACGCCGGACCGTCCCTTGCTGTCGTACAACTTCGCGCCGACATAGAGGGCGTTGCCGTCGAAGAGGAAACGCACCTCGGTGCGTTCCGAGGCCGGCTTGCCCTCGTCCGGGTCCGTCTGCGTGAAGTCGGTCACGGGCGCGGCGGCGCGCCACGCGGCGTCGTCGAGGCGGCCATCAATGACGATGGGCGACGTGCGCTCGGCGGCGCGCACCGCGGGCACCGCGAACTCGTGGCGAACGGCGCGGCGGGACGAGGCGGAACTATCGGGGTGTGGGCCCTGGGCAGCCGCGGTCAGGGGAGCGACGAGGGCGATCGCCGCGACGACACGCGGGAGGGGCGATCGGGACACTGGGGAGGGCATCGCATCGGGGATTCGGGTGACGGTGGGGGATTGACCGTCCACCCTTGGATGCAACGCACCGCGAAATCGTTTGTGGGAGCCCGTGGCTGTGTCGGATTGCGTCGCGACGTCGTGCGTGGCGAGGCGACACGGTCAGCGCGCGTGCGGCATCCTTGGCCCGACGAGTCGCTCGAGAACGTCGAGGGCGCGGCCAAGTGCGGCGAGGTCGGCACGGGGCAGGGCGACGATCTCCTCGGCGAGCGCGGCGATGCGACGCCGTCGGCCCTCCTCGAGGAGACGGACGCCGCGGGGGGTTGCGGTCACCACGGTCACACGACGGTCGCCCGACGGCGTGCTTCGCGTGGCCAGGCCGGCGCCTTCCAGGCCGGCGACGATGCGGGTGATGGTGGGCGGGCGAACCTGCTCCGCGCGCGCGAGCTCGCCGAGGGTGAGCGAGCCGCGGAACACGATCACCGACAGCGCCGAGAGCTGGGGCGCCGTGAGGCCGGCCCCGGCGTCCTCGCGGCGGACGCGCCGCAAGAGGTGGATGGCGGCTGAATGCAAGCGGTCCGCCGTCTCGACGGCGTGGGCCGCGCGGGCGCGAGGGGCTCGGGCGGGGGCCTGTCGGCGTCTTGCGGGCAATCTCCAGCACTCCTATACTTAGCTTTGCTAACTAACTTACCAGACGCGGCGGGCTGGCGCCAGCCGGGCGGGAGGCACCAATGGGCGGAGCGGCAATCGAGGGCGTGATGCAGGTGGCCATCACCGTGGGCGACGTGCCGCGGGCCGTGGCGTTCTACCGCGACGCCCTGGGCATGGCGCAGTTGCCCATCCCGGCGCCGCCGACGATGGCATTCCTCACCGCGGGCGGCGTGCGCCTGATGCTGTCGCAGCCGGAAAGCGGGCTCACGCCCGGCGGGGGCACAGTCGTCTACTATAAGGTTGGCGACATCAGGGCCGCCGTCGCCGCGATGCGCGCCCGGGGCGCCGTGTTCGAGCAGGACCCGCACATGGTGGCGAAACTCCCGGACCGCGAAGTGTGGTTGGCGGCCACGCGCGATCCCGACGGCAACAACCTGGCCCTGATGAGCGAGGTCGCGAGCTGACCACTGGCCGGATTCGGGTCGCCTGCGCCGGGCGGCCGGCGCCGTTGCATGCAAGCAGGTACTTGCTTAGCTTGCAGGCCTTCTTGCACTCCGTCGCCAACCGGTCGCCCTGATGAGCATTCCCACACGAGAGCAGATCCTGGCGGCCGCCGCCCGGCTGTACGCCGAGCACGGCTTCCGCGGGACGACGACGCGCGCCGTGGCCGAGGCGGCCGACGTCAACGAAGTGACGCTGTTCCGGATCTTCGGGAGCAAGGAAGCCCTGATCCTCGAGGCGATGCGCACGCACGGCGTCGCCGCAGAAGCGCACGCGCTGCCCGACGTGCCGCAGGATCCCGAAGCCGAGCTGACGGCGTGGGCCACGCAGGCCCGCAAGACGCTGCTGGCGCAGCGCTCGATGATCATCCAGGCGATGGGCGACGCCGAGCTCAACCCGGAAATGCCGAAGTGCGCCTCGCAGGGTGCGGAGGCGGCGTACGACGCGTTGCGCGCGTACTTCGTGCGTCTCCGCGACGCCGGCTTCGTGCCGGGTGACGCCGACGCCAGGTTTGCCGCGAACCTGCTCATCGCCGCGCTCTTCCACGACGCGATGTCGCGGCCCGTGATGACCGCCGTGTTTCCCCCGGCCGCCGAGGCGGCGGCCGTGTACGCGCGGCTGACGCTGCGGGCCGTCGGCTTCGAGCCGCGCGCCCGCCGGGCGCGCCACCGCGTGTCCTGAGTCCGCATCCGAACGAGTCACCGGTCCACAACCCTCCCATGCCGAATTCCCTCCCTCGACGCGCAAGCCGCCTCCTCCTGGCCCTCGCCGCGATCGCGCCGCTTGCGGGCGCGCAGGGGCAGGCACCCCTGACGATTTCCCTCGACGACGCACTGCGGATGGCCGCAGGTGTCTCGCACACGGTTCGCGCCGCCGAGGCGGGCGTGCTCCGGGCCCGGGGCCAGCAATCGCAGACCCGGTCGCAGTACTTCCCGCAACTCACCGCGTCCGCCGGCTACCAGCGCACCATCCAGAGCCAGTTCCAGGAAATCCAGAAGCGCGACCAGCCCGCGAATGGCGGCACGAGCGACAGTGCGGGCTCGAGCAACAGTTTCGGGTCCATCGGCAAGATCTTCGCGTCGCCGGTCACCGAGACCATCACGCTCAACTTTTCGCAGAACCTGTTCACCGGCGGGCGCATCGAGGCCGCCACGGCGGGGGCGCGCGCCGCCCGCGCCGCGGCCGACATCGGCCTCGATGCGGCACGGGCCCAGATGGCACTCGACGTGGCGCAGGCGTACTTCGACGCGGTCGCGGCGTCGCGGCTGGTGGAGATCTCCGACAGCACGCTGGCGCAGACCGCGCGCTCGCTCCAGAACACGTCGCTGGCGTACGAGGTCGGCACCGCGTCGGAGTTCGACCTGCTCCGCGCGCGCGTGGCCCACGACAACCAGCGGCCGGCCGTCATCCAGGCCAGGGGAAACCGCGACGTCGCCCTGCTGCGGTTGCGCCAGCTCCTGGGCATCCCGCTGTCGCAGCCGATCGCGCTCTCCACGCCGATCCGCGACGAAGGCATGGCGCCCGCGCCCGAAGTCGCCCTCGGCCGCCCGATCCCGATTCCCGGCACGGCGCGCGCGCTGACGCCGGACACCACCGTGGCGCGCCGGTCCACGGTGCGCATCGCCGAGGCGAACGTGGACGCGCAGGACGCAGCGGTCCGCGCGGCGAGCTGGCAGCGCCTGCCGTCGTTCCAGGTGACGTCCACGTACCAGCGGTTCGGATATCCGTCGGAGGGCGCGTTCGCGCCGAATTCCTTCGGCCAGTTCTACCCGAACTGGACGGTGACGGCCGGATTCTCGTTCCCGTTGTTCACCGGTGGACGGATCGGTGGCGACCGGATGGTGGCGGAGGCGAACCTGAACGAAGCGCGCGAGAGCCTCGCGCAGGCCCGGGAGGCCGCCGAGCTGGACGCGCGCACGGCGGTGACGCTGCTCGAGCAGGCGCAGGCCGCCTACGCCGCGAGCATCGGCACCGACGAGCAGGCGGCGAAGGCCTACACCATCGCCGAGGTGCGCCAGCGCGAGGGAATCTCCACCGAAGTCGAGCTGCAGCAATCGCGGACGCAGTACGAGCAGGCGCGGCTCAACCGCGTGCTCGCCGCCCGCGACCTGGAGGTGGCGAGGCTGCGCGTGGCGCTGCTGAAGGACCTCCCCGTGGCGCCCCGGCGCTGAGGCGCGGCCGCGGCCCCCGACACGACGACATCAACACGACCCATTCGAGACGATCCCCCAATGACCATCTCCCGCATCACGTCCCTCCTTCCGGCGCTCGCCGCGGCCGTCGTGGCTGCCTGCGGCGGCAAGGGCGCGCAGGCCGACACCCCGGTGGCCACCACCGTGAACGTGAGTCCCGAGAACATCGCGGTGGTGGCCCGCGAGACGATCACGAGCGGCCCGATGATTTCCGGCTCGCTGGTCGCCGACCGCACCGCCTCGATCCGCGCTGAGGTCTCGGGGTCGGTGGTGGCGGTGCTGCAGGATCCGGGCGCGCGCGTGAAGGCGGGCACTCCGCTCGTTCGCATTGACGACTCCGCGATCCGCGATGCGTGGCTCTCGGCCAAGAGCGGCGTGACGCAGGCCGAGCTGGCGGCGGACATCGCCAAGCGCGACCTCGATCGTGCCGAGAAGCTGCTGGCGGCGGGCGCCGTGGCGCCGAGTGCCGTGGAGCAGGCGCGTCGCGGGGCGCTGGGGGCGCAGGCGACGCTCGAGGACGCGCGCGCGCGGCTGGCCAGCGCGCAGAAGAACCTCGACAACACGGTCGCGAAGGCGCCGTACGACGGCGTGGTGAGTGACCGGCAGGTGAACCCCGGCGACGTGGTCGCGCCCGGCGCGCCCCTCGTGACGGTGGTGGACCCCTCGACGATGCGGCTCGAAGGCTCGGTGCCCGCCGACCAGCTGGGCGCGATCCGGCTGGGCGCGCCGGTGTCGTTCACGGTGACCGGGTACCCCGGGCGGACGTTCACCGGGGCGATCAGCAACATCTATCCGAGCGCCGACCCCGGCACGCGGCAGGTGCGCCTCTACGCGCGGATCCCGAACGCCGGGAGCGGCCTGGTGGCGGGGCTCTTTGCCAACGGCCGCGTCGCGTCCACGTCGCACCCCGCGCTCGTGGCGCCGCTGACCGCCGTCGACCAGCGGGGCCTCAAGCCCACGGTCACCCGTGTGCACGGTGGCAAGGCCGAGGTCGTGGAAGTCGCCCTTGGTACGCGCGACGAGGCCACCGAGCGCGTCGAGTTGACGTCGGGCGTGGCGGCCGGCGACACGCTCCTCGTGGGCGCGGCCGCCGGAATCACGGCCGGGACGCCGGTACGCGTGTCGAGCGGGTCCGACCGGCCCACTGCCACGAAGCAGCCGTAGGAGCCGCCATGTTCATCTCCGATTTCGCGATCAAGAAGCCCATCGTCACCATCGTGTCGATGGTGGCCCTGGTGGTCTTCGGGTTGTTCTCGCTCGCGCAGCTCCAGACGGACGAGTTCCCCGACATCACGCAGCCGATCGTGAACGTGGCGATCCCGTACCCGGGCGCGTCCCCCGACGTGGTGGAGCGCGAGGTGCTCGACCGCGTGGAGGAGGCGGTGGCGGGCATTTCGGGCGTGGACCGCATGCAGGGCACGGCGCAGGACGGGTTCGCCAACCTCACCGTGTTCTTCGTGTTCGAGAAGGACGTCCAGCAGGCGTCGCAGGACATCCGTGACAAGATCTCGTCCATCCGCGACCAGCTGCCGGCGGAGATGAAGGAGCCGATCCTGTCGCGGTTCGACCCGCAGGACCAGGCGATCGTCCAGCTGTCGCTGAACTCGAACACGCTCGACGCGCCGAGCCTCACGCGCATCGCCGACCCCGGCATCACGAAGGAGCTGCGGTCGATCCCGGGCGTGGCGGACGCGCTCGTGGTGGGCGGGGTGACGCGCGAGTTGACGGTCGAGATCCAGCCCGACGCGATGCGCGCGGCGGGCATCAGCGTGTCGCAGCTCGTGGCTGCGCTGCAGGCGCAGAACCTGGCGGTGCCCGTCGGCAAGCTCAACGGGACGCTGGACGAGCGTTCGATCCGGCTGCGCGGCAAGCTCGAGACGCCGGCGGACTTCCTCCAGCTGGTCGTCGCCGAGCGGAACGGGCGGGTGATTCGCCTGGGCGAGGTGGCCACGGCGCGGGACGGGACGATCGAGCCCGTGTCGGCGGCGATCTACGGCGACTCGACGGGCGCGCGCGAGTCCATCGGCGTGCTCATCAAGAAGTCGAAGGGCTACAGCACGTCGCAGGTGGCGCGCGAGGTGCTCAGCCGGGTGAACGAGATTCGCGCCACGCTCCCGAAGGGCACGACCATCAGCGTGGTCCAGAACTCCGGCGACCGCGTGGAGCGGTCGGTGGCGAACGTCAACGAGGCGCTGCTCGAGGGCGCGGCGCTCACGGTGCTGGTGGTGTTCCTGTTCCTGAACTCGTGGCGGTCGACGGTGATCACCGGCCTGGCGCTGCCGGTCTCCGTGCTCTCGGCGTTCATCGCGGTGTGGGCGTTCGGGTTCACGCTGAACACGATGTCGCTGCTGGGCCTTTCGCTCGCGATCGGCATCCTGATCGACGACGCCATCGTGGTGCGCGAGAACATCGTGCGGCACATCGAGATGGGGAAGGACCACTTCCGGGCGTCGCATGAGGGCACCGACGAGATCGGCCTGGCGGTGGCCGCCACGACCTTCTCGATCATCGCGGTGTTCGTGCCGATCGGCTTCATGGGCGACGTGCCCGGCCAGTGGTTCAAGCCGTTCGCGCTCACCATCGCCTGTGCCGTGCTGGTGTCGCTCTTCGTGAGCTTTTCGCTCGACCCGATGCTGTCGGCGTACTGGGCGGACCCGCAGACCGAGGCGCACGAGCGGCGCAACCCGATCGCCCGCGCGATCGAGAAGTTCAATCTCTGGTTCAACCGCCAGGCCGACCGGTATACGACGGTCATCGGCTGGGCGCTCGACCATCGCTGGTGGATGGCGGCGCTGGCCACGGTGGCGTTCGTGGGCGCGATCGCGCTGCAGGTGCAGTTCGGCGGGTTCGGCTTCGTGCCCAACTCCGACCGCAGCGAAGTGTTCATCGAGGTGCAGACGCCGCCGGGCTCGAACCTCGAGTACACCAAGATGAAGACCGAGGAGGCCGCCCGCGTGGCGCGGTCGCACCGGAACCTGGTGGCCTACACGTTCTCGACGATCGGCGCGAGCACGATCGCGATTCCCGGGGCGAGCATCGCGTCGCCCGACCTGGGGTCGTTGTACGTGCGCATGGTGCCCAAGGCCAAACGGTCGGTGAGCCAGTACGAGTTTGGCGAGCTGCTCCGTCGCGAGATGCCCCAGGTGGGCGGCGCGAAGGTGTCCGTGTTCACCAGCGGCTTCGGCGGGGCGCGCAAGCAGATCCAGCTCGAACTGCGTGGACGCGACGCCGTAGTGCTGAACCAGCTCGCCGATTCCGTGATGTCGCTCGTGAAGGCCGTCCCCGGCGCCGTGGACGTGGACCTGTCCACCAAGGGCCAGAAGCCCGAGCTCGAGATCCAGCTCAACCGCGACCTCGCGGGCACGCTCGGCGTGACAGTCGGCCAGGTGGCGCAGGCGCTCCGCCCGGCGTTCGCCGGCGTGGACGCCGGCGACTGGGTGGACCCGTCGGGGGAGAACCGCAAGGTGCGCGTGCGCCTGTCGCCCGAGTCGCGGCGGCGCGCGGCGGACATCGAGCAACTCCCGATCGTCGTGGGCGGGCAGGGTGGCGCGCCGCAGCGCGTCATCCCGCTGGGGCAGATCGCGAAAGTCGGCCCGTCCGTGGGTCCCGCCGTGATCAGCCACCTCGACCGCGAGAACGTCGTGGTCATCGAGGCCAACACGCAGGGCCGCTCGCTCGGCGAGGTGAACGCCGACATCCAGAAGGTGGTGGACCGGCTCACGCTGCCGGCGGGCTACCGGTTCTCGTCGGGCGGCGAGGTGCGCGACCAGGAGAAGGTCTTCAGCAAGATGCTGTTCGCGATGGGGATCGCCGTCCTGCTGATGTACCTCGTGCTCGTCGTCCAGTTCGGGTCGTTCGTCGACCCGTTGGCGATCATGGCGTCGCTGCCGCTGTCGCTCATCGGCGTGGTGCTGGCGCTGCTGATCACGGGCGACACGCTGAACATCATGTCCCTGATCGGCGTGCTGATGCTGATGGGCATCGTCGCGAAGAACGCGATCCTGCTCATCGACTTCGCCAAGTGGGGCCAGGAAGGCGGCAAGGACCGGCGAACGGCGCTCATCGAGGCCGGCCGCGTGCGGCTCCGCCCGATCATGATGACGACGATCGCGCTCATTGCCGGCATGATTCCCGTGGCGCTCGGTCGCGGCGAGGGCGCCGACTTCCGCGCACCGCTGGGCCGCGCGATCATCGGCGGAGTGATTACCTCCACGCTCCTTACCCTGATCGTGATCCCGACGGTGTACGAGATCCTCGACGACTGGCGGCTCAAGGTGGCCGGGTGGTTCAAGTTCCCGGAGCGGCCGAAGACGGAGGAGTACGCAATTCCGCGCGGGGCGCGAGCGTCGGTGCGCTCGGCCCCGACGAACCAGTAGGGCCGGGTCCGCTCACGAACGCACGAAAGGGGAAGCGGTTGCGCTTCCCCTTTCGTCTTCGGCTCGCCCCATCCTCCCCCTACGGCGTCCGGGGCGGCCGGTCCGGCTTGTGCGCATCGATCCACGCCCGTTGCGCCGGCGTCAGGACCGCGGCGATCGCCGTGCGGAGTGCCTCGGCCGCGGCGCGCACCCGGTCGGCCGCCGGCTTCGCGGCCTCGAGGATCGCGCGGACTTCGTCACGGGTCGCCCCGGCCTTGATCGCGTCGCGGGCAGCGTCGTGCGCCGCCTTCATCGTGGCGAGGTCGGCGGCGTTCGCCGCCACGAATGCGGCCACGAGCGCCTGGATCTGTGCCTTCTGCGCCTCCGTGAGGCGCAGGCTGTCGGGCAGCGGCGCGCCCGGCCCGCGGGCGTCGGCCGCCGCCGCAGGGGCGCCACCGAACGGCATGCCGCCCATGAAGGGTGGGCCGTTGCGGTCGCCGAAGGGCCCGCCCGGCAGCCCCTGCGTGGCGCCGAATGTCACCACCACGGGGTCCACGGCGTCGAGGGACGCCTGCAACTGGTCCGGCGTCGTCGGGGCGCGATCGCACGCGGCGAACACCAGCGCGCCGGCGGCGACGGCCATCAATCTGGACGCTTGCATTGCTTCGCTCCGGAAGGTTCGTGTCCGAGGTGCTCTCGCAAAGTGCGTGGCGGCGGGAAGTCATCCCGCGCATCACGTCAGACGCCGTGGCCCGTGGTGAGTTAAGGAGCGGTCACCGGATGGGGTGTCACGGCTCGGCGGCGGCGGACCGCAGGAGCGCCCACGCCCTCGCCAGGTGGTCGCTGGTGGTGCGGAGATTCCCGACCGCCACGCGGATCACGTACCGGCCGCGCAGGACGGTGTGCGAGAGAAACACCTCGCCCGACGCGTTCACGCGGTCGAGGATCCGGGCATTGTGGGCGTTCGTCTCGGCTTCGGGCTCTCCGCGCGAATGGCGAAAGCAGACCACGGAAAATGGATGCGGCGCCTCGACCGTCCACCCGGGTTCGGCGCGCACCCAGCCCGCAAACTCCGCGGCGAGGGCGCAATGGTGCCGGATGCGCGCGGCGATCCCGTGCGCGCCGAACGCCCGCAGCACCATCCACA
>JAYEKC010000139.1:0-4294 GCA_034716715.1 Gemmatimonadota bacterium
CGCGCGTACGACAGCATCATCCACGACGTGGCCATCCAACACCTGCCCGTGGTGCTGTGCCTCGACCGCGCCGGCCTCGTTGGCGAGGACGGCGAAACACACGGCGGGCTGTACGACATCGCCTACCTCCTGGCCGTGCCGAACGTGACCGTCACGGCGCCGAAGGACGGCCGTGAGATGCTGGCGCTCCTGCGCTCGGCCGTGGCGCACGACGGGGCGTTCTCGATCCGCTACCCGCGCGACGCGGCGCCCGACGTGGTGCCGTCGATCGCCGAAATCGCGCCCGCGCCGTACGCCACGTGGGAGGTGCTTCGCCGCGGGGCCGAGGTCGCGATCCTCGCCGTGGGCACGATGGTGCTGCCGGCGGTGCGGGCTGCCGAGACGCTCGCCGCCGAGGGCCTCGACGTCACCGTGGTCAATTGCCGGTACCTCAAGCCGTACGACACGGCCACGCTGGCGGCAGTGGTTGGGGAACACCGGCAGGTCCTCGTCGTCGAGGAAGGCACCGTGGTGAACGGGTTCGGGGCCATGATGGCGCGCGTCATCGGCGCGATGGACGCGTCGGTGCGGGTAGCCACGCTCGGGGTGCCCGACCGGATCGTCTACGCGGCGCCCCGCGCGCGGCAGCTCGCGCAGTGCGGGCTCGACGCCGCGGGCATCGCCGAGCGGGTGCGCGCGCTGCACGGCACCGCGGCGGTCGCCGGCTGATGCGCCTTGGCGTCTTCGGCCACAAGGAGTACGACGGCCTCGAGGAGATCGTGGCCACCGTACTCCGCGAGGCGCCGCGCCTCGGCATCGAGGTGCTCGTCGAGCGCGACCTGCTGCCCCTTGTCCCGGGTGCGCGCGAAGTGGGGTCGCCGGAAGAGCTCGACGCGCTCGTTTCCCTCGGTGGCGACGGCACGCTGCTGCGCTGTGCCCGGTTCCTCGACGGCGCCGACGTCCCGCTGCTCGGGGTGAACCTGGGGAAGCTCGGGTACCTCGCGAGCTGCTCGGCCCGGGAATTCGCGAGGGTGCTGCCGCGGCTGGCGAAGGGCAACTACGCGTCGGACGTGCGGATGGTGCTCGAGGCCACCACCGGGCCCATCGGCGGACCGGAAACGTCGGTGCGACGCGCCGTGAACGACGTCGTGGTCCACAAGGGCGGCTTCGCCCGCGTCCTGCGCCTCAGAATGACCGTGAACGGCGAACCGCTGGGCCTCCTCGCCGCCGACGGGATCGTCATCTCCACGCCGACGGGATCCACCGCCTACTCACTGTCCGCCGGCGGGCCGATCGTGGAGCCGGGGGTGCATTCGCTGACGGTCACGCCCATTGCGGCCCACACGCTCGCCATCCGGCCGCTCGTCCTGAAGCCCGAGTCGGTGATCACGCTGCAACCGGAAGATGCGCCCGACGAGGTTTTGGTGACGGTGGACGGGCAGGTCGGCGCCAATTTGTCGAACGGCCACGCGCTCACCGTGCGGCGCGCCGAGCGTCCCGTGCGCATCGTGCGCTTCCACGGCACCACGTTCATTGGACGGCTGCGCCGGAAACTCGGCTGGGGTGGGCTCGCGGACCGCGACGAATAGCAGGGAGGGGCCCGTGCTCGCCGAGCTGCGCATCCGGAACGTCGCCATCATCGAGTCGGTCACGGTCCCGTTCACGCCGGGCCTGAACGTGCTGAGCGGCGAGACGGGGGCCGGGAAGTCCATCATCATCGGCGCGCTCGGACTGCTCGGTGGCGGTCGTGGCTCGGTGGATGACGTGCGCACCGGCGCAGACCGGGCGACGGTGGAGGGCGAGTTCGACGTCGGCGACGATGCCGACGTCCTTGCGGCGCTCGACGCCCACGGCATCGAGGCCGAGGGCGGCGTGGTGACGCTCAAGCGCGAGGTGGCCGCCACGGGGCGGTCGCGCGCGTGGGTGAACGGCACCTCGGTCACGGCCACGGTGCTGGCGGACGTGGGGCGCACGCTCTTCACGATCCACGGCCAGCACGACGCACGCTCGCTCCTCGACGAGGAATCGCAGCGCCAGATGCTGGACCGGTACGCCGGCGCCATCGCCGAGGCGGCCGCCGCCGCGGACGCGCACGCCGCCCTCGAGGAGGCCCGCGCGGCCCTCGGCCGGCGCGTGGCCCGGCGCGACGACGCCGCGAAGCGCGCCGACTACCTCCGGCACGTCGCCGACGAGGTCGAGAAGGCCCGGCTCGTCCCGGGAGAGGAGGAGGCCCTCGCGAGCGAGTCGGCGCGCCTCACCCACGCCGAGGAGCTGAAGGCGCTCACGGCGGAGCTGGCGGCGGCGCTCGATGACGGCGACGAGGCCGTCGTCCCGCGGCTCGGACACCTGCAACGTGCGCTCGCGGCCCTGCAGCGCATCGATCCGTCCACGGAAACGCTCCAGGGTGCGTACGACGCCGCCTACTACGCGATGGAGGAGTTCTCGCGACAGGTGGCTGCGTATGCCGAAACGGTGGAACACGATCCCGCCCGCCTCGCGGAGGTCGAGCAGCGCCGCGACCTCCTGTTCCGGCTCCTCAAGAAGTACGGCGGCACCGTGGAGCGCGCCCTGGCGACGGGACGCGAGGCGCGGGCCGAGCTCGACGGCCTCGACACGGCGTCGCACGACATCGGCGCGCTCGAGGCCGCCGTGCGCGAGGCCGAGGGCCGGTTTGCCGCCGCGGCGCGCGCCCTCACTGCGCGGCGCACCCGCGGGGCGGCGGCGCTGTCGTCCGCAGTCGAGGCACAGTTGCCCGGGCTCGGGATGACCGGCGGCCGGTTCGCCGTGCGCCTCGTGCCGCGTGAATCGCCGGGCGCCACCGGGGCCGAGGACGTCGAGTATCGCGTCGCCCTCAACGTGGGGCACGATGACCGGCCGCTGGCGCGCGTGGCGTCGGGCGGCGAGCTGGCCCGCGTCATGCTCGCGCTGCAAGTGATCCTGGCCGAGCTCGAGCGGGTGCCCACCCTCGTCTTCGACGAGGTGGATTCGGGCATCGGCGGTGCGGTGGCCCTCATGGTCGGCGACGCGCTGCGCACCGTCGGCGCGCGCCGGCAGGTGTTCGCCATCACCCACCTCGCGCAGATCGGTTCGCGGGCCGCGCACCACGTGGCCGTGCGGAAGGGCGCGCGGGGTGGCGTCACGTCGGCCGACGTCACGGTCCTCGACGGCGACGAGCGCGTAGAGGAGCTGGCGCGCATGCTCGGCGGCGACCCCGCCAGCGACGTGAGCCGGGCGCACGCGCGCGAACTGCTCGGCGCGGCGGGGCCGCCGGGGCGCCGTCGCGCCCGCGTGGGGTAGGACGCACTGGGCGCGCTATCGCGCGCGCCAGTACCAGCGCAGCACGACGTCGTCGTGCGACACCTTGGGAACGGTCCCGCCCGAGGCGGTTGTCACCTGGTAGTGCGTCAGCACGACTTCGAGCGGCCAGCGCGCTTCGCCGCGCCGCCAGGCGGCAAGGGTGGAGTACCCGACGCTCGCCCCGAACCGGTGCTCGCCCGACGACGCGCCGACGGCGTTCATGCCCGGCGATACGTCGAACGCGGCCGGCGCAGGAGACGGCGCCGCCCCCGTCATCGCATAGGCGTCGCCGGCGCGGTGGCGCCAAGCCCACGTGGCGGCGAGGGCAATCGCCTCCGACAGCGCTACGCGCGGCGCGAGGTCGAGGCGCATCTCGGCGCCCGGGGTGTAGCGAATCGTCGTCGCGCGGGACGCCGCGGGAAACGCATCGGCGTCGGATGCCGGGGCGCGCACATCGAGCGAGACGGCCGACCACCGCGCGTATGACGTGGCGGCGGAGAGTGAGTACCGGCTGCCCCGGCCCAGGTCGAGGGCCACGCCTGCGCGCGCGCCCGAAGCCGGCCGGCCGAGCGGTGCGCCAATCAGGTCGTCGGCGCCAGGGTTGGCCGCGCCGAGCGAGTACGCCGCCGTGATCGCGCTCCGTACCCACCACCGCGCGCTGTCGGCTGCGCTGGCCGGCGCGGTCGGCCTGGAGTCGAACCATCGGTACGTGCCGGCGAACTCGACATTGCCCACGCCGCGCCGGACCACGGACTGCAGGCCCGTGGACCGGATGCCGAAGCCGGAATCGGCGAGCACGCCCTGGAAATCGGTGATCGTCAGCGGGGCCGGCGATCCGAGGGGAGCGGCCCCCGTCACGGCTGGGGCACCGAACGCGGCGAACTGCGCCTTGATGCCGGCGAGGCGTGCGGCGATGGCCACCTGCGTCGCGCCGCCGGCAATCGGAACGAACGGCGCGCCGACGTCCGTGCCGCGTCCGCCGTACAGCGCAGCCAGTGCGGCGGTGTACGCACCGGCT
>JAYEKC010000140.1:0-4281 GCA_034716715.1 Gemmatimonadota bacterium
GCCGGCCTTGTACCAGGCCGGCCGCGACTGGCAGGACGGGCGCATGCCGGTGGCGACCGAGCACTGGCTCACGAGCTGGTGCGAGGAGGCGTTCGCCTCCGTGCCGACCGTCGCGCCGAGCACGCCGCTCGACATCGTCATCTTCCAGACGCCGGGCAACCTCCACACGCTCGGCCCGCGGTTCGCCGCGAAGATCCTCGCGGCGCGCGGGCTGTCGGTGGAGGCCTTCGTCCCGGCGCTGCCATTCGACGAAATGGCTGGCCTGGTTGCCGGTCTCCGCCCGCGCGTGGTGGGGTTCTCCTGTTCCCTGCCCGACTCGGTGCCGGTCGCCCGCGACATCATCTCGCAGCTGCGCGCCCGGCCCGAGCCGGACTTCAGGTGCCGGTACGTCGTCTCCGGCCACGCCTTCCGGATGGGCGGCAGTCGCGAACGCCCAGACGTGGGTCCGGGAATCGACGTGGTCGTGGACGTGACGACGCTGGCGGCCGAGCTGGCCGCCCGCTAGCGCACGTTGAGCCGGTCCGGCGTCGCGTCCATCCACGCCCGTGTCAACTGCAACGTCACCTCAACGCGAAGCGGCGCGGGCTGGATGACGGGCGTCACTTCGGCTGCTTCGTTGTGCGCAGGTACGGCTTGTGGGTCTTGAACTCGCCGAACTTCTCCCGCGCCTGCTCGTCGGTGACGGCGGTGGAAATGATCACGTCCTGCCCCGGCGTCCAGTTGGCGGGCGTTGACACCGGGAACTTCGCCGAGAGCTGGAGCGCATCGAGGACTCGGATGATCTCGTCGAAGTTGCGACCTGCACTCATCGGGTAGGCGAGCGTGAGCCGCACCTTCCGGTCCGGCCCCACGACGAACACGGTGCGCACGGTCTGGTTGTTGATCGCGGTGCGCCCCTCGCTCGTGGTGCCTGCGTCGGCCGGCAGCATGTCGTAGAGCTTAGCGACCTTGAGTTCCGGGTCGCCGATCATCGGGAAGTTCACACGGGCGCCCTGGGTCTCCTCGATGTCCTTCGCCCACTTCTCGTGGCCCGACACGGGGTCCACCGAGAGGCCAATGACCTTCGTGTTCCGCTTCTGGAACTCGGGCGCGAGCCTGGCCACGGCGCCGAGCTCGGTGGTGCAGACCGGCGTGAAGTCCTTGGGGTGGGAGAACAAAATGGCCCACCCGTCGCCGATCCAGTCGTGGAAGGTTATGGGGCCCTGGGTGGTGTCGGCGGTGAAGTTCGGGGCTTCGTCATTGATGCGGATGGTCACTGCCGTGGTTCCTCGGATGTTTGCCGGGACTATCGCCCGGGCGCATGGCCGGATTCCGGTCGCGCGAATGTCGCGCGGCCGCGCCCGACAATATGTTGCGTTTGGCGGCGATGGGTGGGCAACTGGCCGCAATGGAGGACGGGTGCTGCGCTGGAAGGAGGAATATGCGACGGGAGTGCCACGCATTGATGAGCAGCACCGGATGCTGTTCCAGATGGGGGAGGACTTCCGGGTCGCGCTGGATGAAGGCGGAGCGGAGCGCGTGTACGAGAACCTCCTCGACTCGCACGGGCTCTACGTCCAGGCCCACTTCGGCCTCGAGGAACGGTGCATGGCGGCATGCAGCTGTCCGGCCGGAAGGCGCAACTCCGACGCCCACGCCCGGTTCATCGAGACGCTCGGCGCATGGCGCGGGCGGCACGACGCCCACGGCTATCGCGAGGGCGACGCGCGCGAACTCGTCGATTTCCTGGACCGATGGCTCTCCGGGCATATCGCCGGGGTTGACGTGGAGATTCGCGACTATGCCGCTGGCCTCCCGGCGGGCTGGGCCGCCTCGCCCACCCGATGAACTCTGCCCGGTCTTGCCGGCGAGTGGCACGGCGCGCCCCCTTGACCGCGACGCGCGGTGTCGATAGGATGCTCTCTCAGCAGCACGACAATTGAAACATCGTGGTGATTTGCCGCCTATTGCCGCCACGTAAAAGAAAGTGCTAAAAAGCGTACGCCGGGCGGCTCCATCGTCCCGGCGATTTCGTTTTGGTCACCCTGCGAACCACTGCAACTCCGATGATCGCGATACGCGCGATGAAGGTCTGCATGTGTCAACGCTGGCGGCTCGTCGTCGAGAGCGGTCAGGCGTTGTCGTGCGTTCGCGCGCAGGCAATCCCCTGAACCGGGGCAGATAGCAACACACTCGCCCGGCTGCCAGCGGCCCTCTCGACCACGAGAGGGCCGTTTTGCGTTTCTGCCATCCCGTCTCCCGCCGTCCCGTCCCGTTCCTTCCCCTTTCCTCTTCTCCCATGCCCCGTGCCACCGATCGTCCCATCGCCGTCTACCACGAGCATCCGGACTGGTTTCGGCCGCTCTTCCTCGAGCTGGACCGCCGCGCGATCCCGTACGAGCGCCTCGACGCCGCGTCGCACGAGTTCGATCCGTCGGAACGCGAAGCGCCGTGGTCGCTCGTGCTCAACCGCGCGAGCCCCTCGGCGTACCTCCGTGGGCACGCGCAATCCACGTTCCACACGCTCCATTGGCTCCGCCACCTTGAACGCATCGGCGTGCCCGTGGTCAACGGTTCCCGGGTGTACGCGTACGAGCTGTCCAAGGCATCGCAGCTCGACCTCCTGGCGTCGCTCGGGTTGCCGTTCCCGCGGGCGCGCGTGGTCAACGACGCCTCACGGGTGCTCGACGCCGCGCGCGACCTGCGTTTCCCCGTCCTCGTGAAGGCCAACGTGGGCGGCAGCGGGGCCGGGATCGTCCGATACGACACCCCCACGGCGCTCGCCACAGCCGTCGTGGCCGGCACCGTCGCCCTCGGCGTCGACGGCGTCGCGCTCGTGCAGGAAGCGGCGCCCCTGCGCGACGGCCGCATCACCCGCGTCGAGACCCTCGGCGGGAAGTACCTGTACGCCATCAACGTGTATCCAGCCGCCGGATCGTTCGATCTCTGCCCCGCTGACGCGTGCCAAACCACCGGCGGCGTAGAGCTGGTGCGCGGCGCGTGCGCGGTGGACGCCCCGAAGACGGGCCTGCGCGTGGAGGCCGCGGCGCCTCCCGCGGCGATCATCGCCGAGGTGGAACGCATCTCCCGGGCGGCGGGCCTCGACGTGGGCGGGATCGAGTTCCTCGTGGACGACCGCGACGGCCGGCACTACTACTACGACGTCAACGCGCTCTCGAACTTCGTGGCCGACGCGCCGAACGTCATCGGCTTCGACCCGTTCGCGCGCCTCGTGGACTACCTCGAGGAGCGCGTCGACGGCCGGACGGCCGCGGCGGCGACCGCCGGCTCGGTTGCGGCCGGGGCGGCGACGGCCGGCGCTGCCCAACGGCTGGCACGGGCGGCCGCAGCCGCGGAGGTGGCATGATGCGCTACGGATATTGGCTTCCCGTGTTCGGCGGCTGGCTCCGCAACGTTCCCGACGAGCGGATGGACGCGTCGTGGGCGTACGTGAGCCGGCTGGCGCGCCGCAGCGAGCAGGTGGGGTTCGACCTCACGCTCATCGCCGAACTGTACCTCAACGACATCAAGGGCATCGGCGCGCCGGCGCTCGACGCGTGGTCGACGGCGGCGGCGCTGGCCGGGGTGACGGAGCGGCTCGAGCTGATGGTGGCCGTGCGCCCCACGTTCCACAATCCCGCGCAGCTGGCGAAGCAGGCGGCCAACATCGACGCCATATCCGGCGGCCGCCTCTCGCTCAACGTCGTGTCGGCGTGGTGGAAAGACGAGGCGCGCCGCTATGGGGTGCGGTTCGACGAGCACGACGACCGCTATGCACGCACGGCGGAATGGCTCGAGGTGGTGAACGGCGTGTGGAACGAGCCGACGTTCAGCTTCTCCGGCCAGTATTACGCCGTGGAGGACGCGATCGTCGAGCCGAAGCCCGTGCGGCGGCCGCGACCCGTGATCTACGCGGGCGGCGAGTCGGAGGCGGCCAAGTCGCTCATCACGCGCGCGTGCGACGCCTACGTGATCCACGGCGACCCGCCGGAGCGCGTGGCGCCGAAGCTCGCCGACGTCCAGGCGCGCCGCGCCGCGCAGAGCCTCGGCCCGATGCCAGTGGGGATGGCCGCGTACGCCATCGTCCGGCGCACCGAGGCGGCGGCGCGGCGCGAGCTCGAGCGCATCACGAACGTAGCGCCCGGGTCGCCAGGCTACGGCAACTACCAGGACTGGATCGCGAACACCAGGCTCGAACAGCAGGTATCGCTGGAGGACTACTCCGTGTCGAACCGCGGGCTGCGCGCGGGCCTCGTCGGCACGCCGGAACAGGTGGCCGAGCGGGTGCTCGAGTTTGAGCGC
>JAYEKC010000141.1:0-2112 GCA_034716715.1 Gemmatimonadota bacterium
CGAGCGATTCGAAGTGCCGGATGGCCGCGACGAGGTCGCGCGTTCCGTGGGCGACCCCCTCGATGCGCCAGGGATCGTACGGGCAGGGATCCACGAGGCGGAGCCGCGAGACGCCCATGTTCTTCATCGCGCGAACGGTGGCGCCGATGTTGATGGGGTCCTGGGGCTTGTGAAGGACGACGGCGACGTTGTCGAGCAGGGACAAGGCGGGCGAACGGGTGACGGGTGACGGGTGACGGGGCGCGAGCCTAGTCCGGCAGCGGCTGGCCGCGCGTTTCGACGGCGAACGGGATGAGGAGGAGCCCGAGGACGAACGCGGCCCCGGTCCACGCGACCGGCGTTCCGAGCGTGCCGAGGTGGAGCACGGCGCCGCCGATCACGAAGTTCACCCCCGCGCCCACGAACCGGCCGAACGAGGTCGCGAAGGCGAACGCGGTGGCGCGCACCCGCGTGTCGAACAACTCCGGCAGCCAGAGGCTGAATGCGGTGAAGTTCCCGCCGAACACGCCGAGGAAGAACAGGATCGCCATGAACGGTACGAGGCCGGCCTCGAGGTAGAACGCCCACCCGAACGCGAGCGGGATGGTCACGGCCATGCCGGCAAAGAACATCGCCAGGGTGCGCTTGCGCCCGATGCGTTCGGCGAGCACGGGCACGGCGAGGCAGCCGAGGATCGTGCCGACCGACAGGATCGCCGTGCCGAGCGACACCAGCTTCGCGGCGTTCGGCCCCTCGATTCCCGACTTCTTCGCCAACTGTATGATGGCCGTGGGCTCGTACACGGCCCCGGCCCAGAGGCCGATGATCGCCACGGTGAGCAGCGCCGTCATCACGAGCGTCCGGCGCCGGTAGCGTGCGCCGAAGATCTCGCGCAAGGGATGGGCGTGCCGCGCCTCGGCGCTGTGCGCCTTCCACCGCGGCGGCTCCTGCACCTTGAACAGCGTGACGATGCCCAGCACCACGGGCACCAGGCCGCAGAGGAACATCGCGCGCCAGCCAAATCGCGCGCCCACCGTGAAGTTGAGCGCGGCCGCGAGGAAGAATCCGAAGTAGTAGCCCGTCTGGAGGTAGCCGGCGCCCATCTTGCGCCGGTCCTCGGGCCACGCCTCGGCCACGTAGGTTCCGGCCATCGCCCATTCGCCGCCGACGCCGATGCCCGCGAGCAGGCGGAACAAGCCGAGCTGCCAGACGTTCGTGGCGAGGGCCGATGCGCCGGTGAACACGGCGTACGTGATGATGGTCGCGGCCAGGGCGCGCGTGCGGCCGAACTTGTCGGCGATTGGCCCCCAGATGAACGCGCACCCCCAGCCCACGAGGAAGAGCGCGAAGAGGATCGACCCCGCGTACCCGACCTCGGCCGGCGAGGCGCCATACCCCGACTTCGGCAGCAGCTCGGTGAGCGCCGGCGCCAGGACGAGCGCGTAGATCACGGAGTCCATCCCGTCGAGGGTCCAGCCGGCCCACGCGGCCCAGAAGCCGGTGATCTGCTGGCGATTGAGTGGGGTCGGCATGGGAGGCGGGGGTCGGGGTGCGCGGGACGGCCTGGCGCGCCGTCGACGCGAAGCAAACATACGCGCGCGGTCGCGTGCCGCGTGACCCTCGCGCAGATTCGGGGGGTGTCCGGCCTCCTCGACCTGTTCGATTCCGCGCGCGCCGCGCGCGGCGGCGCCCCGGCACTCGACGCGCTGGTGGGCGGGCGGAGGACGGTGCTCCCGCTGGGCGCCGTGCACGAGCGCGCGGACCGGATGGCCCGCGCGCTCCTGGCCCGCGGGCTCGGGCCCGGCGACCGCGTGGTGGTGCACCTGGCCAACCGCGTGGAGTACCTGGACCTGCTGCTCGCGTGCCTGCGCACCGGGATCATCCTCGTGCCCGCGAACGTGCTCTACCGGGGCCGCGAGCTGGGGCACATCGTGTCGGACGCGGACCCGGCGCTGGTGGTGACCTCGCCCGAGCACGTGGACCTCTTCGGCGACGCTTCCCGCGCGACCACCATCGAGGCGCTCGGCGCGGAGGCCGAAGCGTTTGCGACCGCCGACGCCGCGGTGGGCACGGCCGGCGGGGGCCCGCGCCCCCCCGGTCACATACGCACGCCCGACGCAACAACAAGCTAGC
>JAYEKC010000141.1:2122-4276 GCA_034716715.1 Gemmatimonadota bacterium
GGGGGCGCGGCCCCCCCGCGCCCCCCCGCGGCACCGGTGCCGGCCGACGACGCGCCGGCGCTCATCATCTATACCTCGGGCACCACCGGCCGGGCGAAGGGCGCGGTGCTCACGCACGGGAACGTCGCGGCGAACGTGCGGCACCTCGTGGAGGCGTGGCGCATCGGTCCCGACGATCGGTACCTGGCCGTGCTGCCGCTCTTCCACGTGCACGGCCTCTGCAACGGGGCGTGCTGCTGGCTCGCCACGGGATGCCTGATGCGACTCGAGGAGCGCTTCGACCACGCGGCGGCGCCGGCGTGGTTCGACGAGTTCCGGCCCACGGTGTTCTACGGCGTGCCGACGGTGTACACGCGGATGCTCGAGTGGCCCGACGCCACCGCGGTGGACGGCGTGCGCGGCGCGCGACTCTTCGTGTCGGGGTCGGCGCCGCTCCCGGCGCAGGTGCACGAGGCCTTTCGCGCGCGCTTCGGGCACGTGATCCTCGAGCGGTACGGCATGAGCGAGACGTTGATGAACACCGGGAATCCGTACGACGGCGAGCGGCGCCCCGGCACCGTGGGCGTGCCCTTCCGCGACGTGCGCGCCCGGATCGTGGACGCGGCGGGCAACGCGGTGCCCGACGGTTCGGTGGGTGAGCTGGAGGTGCGCGGGCCGAACGTGTTCGCGGGCTACTGGCGCAACGCCGAGGCGACGGCGGCCGCGTTCCGCGACGGGTGGTTCCGCACCGGCGACCTCGCCGAGCGCTCCGCCGACGGCTATCACACACTCCGCGGACGCGCGAGCGACCTGATCATCTCCGGGGGGTTCAACATCTACCCGCGGGAGATCGAGGAGGTGCTGCTCGAGGTGCCCGGCGTGCACGAGGCCGTCGTGGCCGGCGCGCCCGACGAACGGCGCGGCGAGGTGCCCGTCGCGTACCTCGTCGCCGACGCGTCGGTCTCGGACGAGGCCCTGCGCGCGGCGTGCGCATCGGCGATCGCGTCGTTCAAGGTTCCGCGCGGTTTCGTGCGCGTGGCGTCGCTGCCCCGCACCGCGCTGGGCAAGGTGCAGAAGCGCCTGCTGCCACCGTGGTCCGGCGCGTAACGCGGATTAGCTTTCGCGCCGCGCGGGCCGCCGCGCAGCCGACTCCCCAACCCTCGTCATGGGACTTCGCGACCTCCTCGACCTGCTCCGGGATCCGACGGCGCTCATCACGACGGTGGGCACGGCCGGCATCACCACGATCATCTTCATCGAAACAGGGCTGCTGTTCCCGTTCCTGCCCGGCGACTCGCTGCTGGTGACCGCCGGGCTGCTCGCGTCGAAGACGGACGGGCCGATCCAGCTCGACGTGGTGACGCTGGGGATCCTGGGGACGCTGGCGTCGGTCGCGGGCAACCATGTGTCGTACTTCATTGGCCGGCGGGCGGGCCGGGCGCTGTACGCACGACCGGACTCGCGCTGGTTCAAGCAGGAGCACCTGGCGCAGGCGCACGCGTTCTACGACCGGCACGGCGGCAAGACCATCGTGATCGCGCGGTTCATGCCCATCATCCGGACGTTCGCGCCGGTGGTGGCGGGCGTGGCGGGCATGCGCCCCGCGACGTTCCTGCTGTACAACATCGTGGGCGGTGCCGCGTGGGTGTGGTCGATGCTCCTCGTGGGCTACCTGCTGGCCGTGCACGTGCCCGTGGTAGGCGAGCACATCGAGGCGCTGATCGTGGTGATCGTGGTGCTCTCGCTCCTGCCGGCGGGCATCGCGTGGCTGCGGAACCGCGGCGCCCGGAAGTAGTTAACTTCCACCTTCATTCAATTGTGGAGGTTCCATGGCGCATACATTGCCGCCCCTGCCGTATGACTACGCCGCGCTTGAGCCGCACATCGACGCGCAGACGATGCAGATCCACCACGGGAAGCACCATCAGGCGTACGTGAACAACCTCAACGCCGCGATCGAGAAGGCACCCGACCTCGCGAGCTGGTCGCTCGACGACCTCTGCCGCAACATCGCGAAGGTGCCCGACGCCGTACGCACCGCCGTGCGCAACAATGCCGGCGGGCACTGGAACCACTCGATGTTCTGGCAGCAGATGAAGGCCGGCGGCGGCGGAGCCCCGTCGGGCAAGCTCGGCGACGCGATCACCGCCGCCGTCGGCGACTTCAACGGCTTCA
>JAYEKC010000142.1:0-4249 GCA_034716715.1 Gemmatimonadota bacterium
TGGTCATCGATGCGGGGGCCGCTCCGGCCAGTTGAGGGAGCGCCTCGCGCGCGAACAGGAGGGATTTCCAGCCGAGGTCGCCGCGGGCGAGCGCCACGGCGGGCACCGGCCGCTCGGCTTCGCCGCTCGAGCGCGCGCGTCCCGTGTCGCCACGCGGGATGTCGTCGGTGTAGAGCCGGCCGAGCGCCCACCGGAGCACCGGATCGTCGGCGCGGGCGAGGCCCAGTTCGCACGATTCCGCGAATCGCCACTGCCGGAGCGACGCGGCGTATCGCGAGTCCTTGCGTGCCGGGTACGTGAAATCCGGCAGGACCGTGCGAAATGGAGCGGCGAACCCGGCGGTGAACCGCGCGAGGGTGGCGTCCTGGAACGCGTAGCCGAGCTGCTCGCCCAGCGTGATGGCGTACCACAGGCCGCGGTGGGCGAACTGGTGATAGTTGTCGCCCTCGTACCAGCTGCCGTCGTCGCCGACGGCGTTGGCGACGAGCCATTCGACGTCGCCCAGCGCCGCGACGATGGGTTCCGCGTCCGCCGCATCACCGAGGAGCCGCCGTGCCGCCACGATGGCGGCGGCGTTCCACACCTGGCGGTTCGACGCGCCTTCGTGGTATTCGGCGATGAGCTCCGCGGCCGGTTCCGCGATGGCATCGCGCACGGTGTCGCGTACGCGGAGGTCGCCCGCCACCGCCAGGAGGTCGGCGGCGATGCACACGTGCAGGAGCCACAGTGACTCGAGGTAGGTGCTGAAGAAGAGCCGCGACGGACCAAGGACGTTGTCGCGGTTGGGGTACGCGAGGTATTGCCGCGCGTAGATGTCGAGGATGTCGCGCGCGAGCGCGCCATACCCGGCGTCGCCACCCAGTGCGTGGAGCGTCGCCGCGTGCACGGCGCGCTCGGCCAGCCACAGGTGGTACGGGTAGAGCCACCACCGGTCGTGCCACTCGCCGGTGTTCACGCGCCGGCACCGCGGGCAGCGGTGCGCGTGCGGGGAGAACGGGTCGAATTCGAGCTCGGCGCCGTCGGCGTCACACCGGCCGCCGGCGCGCGACAGCAGCGCCTTGGCCGGCGGAACGTACGGCTCGCGTCCCACGAGCAATGCCAGGTCGGTGGCGAGCGATTCGTAGAGCGGGTGCAGCACGCCGTGGGCAACGCGGCGGCGATCCACGAGGGCTGCCGGCTCGAGCAGCAGCATCACCGCTCCCGCACGCGCCAGCGGGCGACGGACTCGAGTTCCCCACGGAGGTCGAACGTGACCCCCTCCATGCGACGGGCCACGCCTTGCAGCCCGCGCGAATGGTAGATCCACGCGGCGGGGACGTCGCGGGCAAGCGCTGACTGCACGGCGCGCCACGCCGCGGGCAGTCCTGCCGCCGTCGCCGTGCGCGCCCGCGTGAACAGCGCGTCGAGCTCGGGCGTGTGGAAGTCGCCGTAGTCGAGCGCGCCGCCGCGCTGGCGCGAATCGTACATCGCGCCGAGGAACGACAGCGACAGGTCGCCGGGAATCCCGGTTACGAGCAGGTCGAAGCCCTTGGGCGTCGCGCGCGCCCGGGCCAGGAACGCACCCATCTCCATCTGGTGAACTTCGATCGTGAGACCGCGGTCGGCGAGGTCGGCCTGCACGAGCTGTTCGACGGCGTTGTCGCCGCTGCCGACGGTCAGGAGGCCGGCGGTGAACGGCACGCCTCCTCGGGTGCGGCGGCCGCCGGGGCCCCGGCGCCATCCCGCGGCGTCGAGCAGCGAGTCGGCCGCGTGCACGTCGTGCGGCGGCGCGGCCGGGAGCGCGAGCGGGCTTTCCGGCGGCACCGGGCCGGCGGCCGGCCGGCCGTACCCCGCGAGCGCCGCCTGCACGATGCGCTCGCGATCGAGCGAGAGGTTCACGGCCATCCGCACGCGCACGTCGTCGAACGGCGGGCGATGCGTGTTGAACACCAGCGCGGTGGAGAGCAGGATCGGATAGTCCATCACGCGCAGCGACGGGTCCCGCGCGGCGAGCGCCGCCATCGTCGGCGCGATGCCCGCGAAGTCGAGGTCGCCGCTCGCGAGGCCTGCGAGTTTCGTGGTCGGTTCGTCCACCACGGCGATCACGAGGCGCTGGATGTGCGGTGGCCCGCCGAGGGCCGCGGGGAACGAGTCGTTCCGCTCGAACGCCCACCGCTGGCCGGGCACGCGCTCCGCGAACCGGAACGGCCCGTTGCCCACCGGGGCGAAGTTGAAGTTTGCGCGGCGCATGTCGGCGCGGCGCACGTAGCCAAGCAGGTGTTCCGGCAGCATGGGCAGCTCGCACAGCACGAGGGGAAACAGCGGCTGTGCGGACGCGAACTTCACGACCAGCGTCGAGTCGTCCGTCGCGAGCGCCGTGTCAACGGCCGAAAGATCGGCCGCGCGCGCATAGCCCGTGCGCGGGTCGCGCGCCGCGAGGATGGTGAACGCGGCGTCGCGCGCGGTGGTCGGCGTGCCGTCATGCCAGCGGACGCCCGGGGCGAGCGTGAAGGTCAGCCTGGCCCGGTCCGGCGACCACGCCCACGCGCGGGCGAGGTACGGCGCCGGCGCGAGCGCGCTGTCGTACCGCACGAGGGTCGTGAAGAGGACGAACCGCTGCACTTGGCGCGAGAGGCCATGAACCGTGACGAGCGGGTTGGCGGACTCGAGATCGGCGCCGGAGGCGTACACCACGACGCCGGGTGGACGCGGCGGCGGGCCGCACGCGGCCAGGAAGGCAAGTGCGACGATTGACGCGCGCGTCACGGCGGGCATAATCAACGCGTGTCCCTTTCGATGGTGGCGCGGCGGGTGGCCGGGGCGGCCATGCTGTTCTGGCTCGTCGTCACGCTCATCTTTGCGCTCGTCCGCCTGGCGCCCGGCGACCCCGCGACGCTCCTCGTGCCGCCGTCGGCGAGCGCAGCCGACGCGGAGCGGCTGCGCGCCGACCTCGGGCTCGACCGGCCCGTGGTGGTTCAATATGGCCGCTGGGCGTCGGCACTGCTCCGCGGGGACCTCGGCGAGAGCTTCGCCCTGCGGCAGCCGGTGACGCGTGCACTCGCCGACGCCGCGCCGGTTTCGCTCGGGCTGGGCCTCGCCTCGGTGCTGCTCACCTTCGCCATCGGCGTTCCACTCGGCCTGGCGCAGGCCGCCACCCGGGGCCGCACGGCCGACCGCGCGGCCACCGTCGTCACCGCAGCCGTCTTCGCCGCGCCCACGTTCTGGCTCGCGCTCGCCCTCGTGGCGGTGTTCACCTACGGCGCGGCCACCCTCGGCCTCCCGGCTGGGCTGCGCCTTCCCGCCCTTGGCGTTCGCACGCCGGGACTGTCCCTCGGCGGCTGGTCCGCCGCCGCCGACATCCTGCGCCACGCGATCCTTCCCGTGACAACGTTGGCCGCCGTCGGCGCGGCCGGTGTGGCGCGGTATGCACGGCACAACTTCGTGGACCTGCTTGAACTGGACTTCGTGCGCGCGGCGCGGGCGCGTGGCGCGACGCGGGCGCGCGTGCTCGCGCGGCACGTGATTATCAACGCCCTCCCGGGCATCGTCGTGCTGTTCGCGCTCACGCTGCCGGGCGTGGTCGCGGGGTCGGTGTTCGTCGAGTCCGTATTCGCGTGGCCCGGCCTCGGCCGGCTCACGCTCTCGGCGATCGCCGCGCGCGACTATCCCGTCGTGCTCGGTGCCGGCATCTGGTACGCCGGCGCCGTGATCACGGCCAACCTCGCGGCCGACCTCGCGCTGCCGCTGCTCGACCCGCGCCAGCGGAACAATGCCAGCGGCTGACGCGAGCGTCCCCACCCGCGCGGTACGCCCGCCCGGGGTAGCGCTGGGCTGGCGCGATCTTGACGCGCCGTCGCGGGCCGCCGTGGTGGCGCTCGCTGCGCTTGCGGCCGGCGCCCTCGTCGTGCCTGCCGTGTCGTCGCACGACCCAATCGCCATCGGCGACGTGGTGGCGCGCCGCCTGCTGCCGCCGTTCGCACGCGACCCGTCGGGCGACCTGCACCTGCTCGGCACCGACCGGTTCGGCCGCGACCTCTTCGTCCGGATGATGCTGGCGGGCCGCGTGTCGCTCGCCGTGGGCGTGCTCGGCTCGGTGCTGGCCGCCGCCGCGGGCAGTCTCGTTGGCGCCGTCGCGGGATGGCGGGGTGGCGTCGTGGATCGTGTGGCGATGGCTGCCGCCGACACGATGCTCGCCGTGCCGCGCCTCGTGCTCCTGCTCGTGTGCGCCGCGCTCTGGCAGCCGGGCATCACCACGGTGGTGGTGGTGCTC
>JAYEKC010000143.1:0-4234 GCA_034716715.1 Gemmatimonadota bacterium
CCGCCCCCCCGACCACCGAGCAGGATGATTTCCCGGACGTTGACCTCGGTCACGTAGCGGGTCTGGTTCTCCTTGTCCTGGTACTGCCGGTACTCGATGCGGCCTTCCACGAAGAGCTTGTCGCCCTTGCGGACATACCGCTCGATGATGTCGGCGAGGCCCGTGCCGCGGGACCCCTGGTTCCAGGCCACGCACTTGTGCCACTCCGTCTTCTCCTGCTTCTCGCCGGACGCCGAGTTCCACTGGCGGCTGGTGGCGAGGGAGAACTGCGCCACCTTGTTCCCGCCGGACGTCGTCCGGATCTCCGGGTCGGCCCCGAGATTCCCGATCAACGTCACCTTGTTCAAGCTACGGCTCACAACTCCTCCTGGGTGGAATACGGCATCAACCTGAATCTACCGACGCGCGAGTGCACCACCACTCCATTGCAATGAGTGCCATCATGTCGCAAGCCGGGCGTCGCCGTGCGGCGCGGCGTCGAAAAGGCGGCAGCGCATGACGACGGCGTCTTCCGTGGGAAGCTCGTAGTAGGCCCGACGGACGGCGACGGCCTCGAATCCGAACTGCTGGTACAGGCCCTGCGCCGCCACGTTCGACGCCCGCACCTCGAGGAACACCTGCCGCACGCCGCGCCGCCTCGCGTCGGCCAGCGCCGCCTCGACGAGCCGCAAGCCCGTCCCGCGGCGGCGGCCCCCGGGCGCCACCGCGAGGTTTGCAATCTCGGCCTCGTCTGCCGCGCCGACGGCGACGACGTAGCCCTCCAGCCGGCCCGCCACCGTTGCCACCAGGACGCGGCCGCCGCCCCCGAGGATCAGGTCGCGGAATGCCTCGCGCCGCCAGGGCTGCGAGAAGCACGCGACTTCGATGGCGTGGATGCCGTCGACGTCGGAGGCGACCGCCTCGCGCACCACGACGTTGGCGCTCACGGCGCCAGCGGACGGCCGTGCGTGGCCTCCCACTGTACCTGTGCCTCGGCCAGGCGGCCGTAGGCCGGCTCCCACGCGTCGAGGTCCACCGGCCCCGCGGCGACGACCGCCGGAAGCAGCTTCGCCACGCCGCGCGCGTGCGGGGCGGCGTGGCGGGCCTCCGCCGGTCCGACGGGCGTCGCGCCGTGCCGGGCCGCCATGGCGGCCACGTCGGCGGCGGCCACCCGCTCAGCGTCGCCCGCCGATACGACGCGCCCGTCCGACCGCACGCGGAACGGCGCGGCGTACCGCTCGCCACGGAGCGCGTCCAGGACGGCGAGGTAGTCACCGCGCTCAATGTCCGGCGTGCCGGCCACGACGAGGGCGAGCGACGACACGGCGAACAGCGGCGCGCCGGCGCCGACGGCCACGCCCTTGGCAATCGCACCTGCGATGCGCAGCGACGTGAAGCTCCCCGGCCCCGACCCGCAGACGACGCGCGCGACGTCCGCCGGCTCGGCGCCGACGTCGGCCAGCGCGGCAATCACCGCCGGCATGAGGCGCTCCTCGGTCTCGCCCCGCATCGCGACGGTCGCCTCCGCCACCACGGTCCCGCCACGCAGGATGGCGACGGTCCCGTCGTAGGTCGCCGCATCGAGGGCGAGGGTGAGGCCGGTCACCACGCCAGCCGCCTGACGTCGGGCGCCCCCGGGACATGCGCGAGCGACAGGCGCATCGCGTCCCGCGGCAGCGCGCCTGCGGCGCGCTCCGGCCACTCGATGAGCACGACGGCATTCGCATCGAGCAGCTCGTCCCAGCCAAGGTTGGCGAGTTCGGCCGGCGAATTGATACGGTACAGGTCGAGGTGAAACACCATCGCCGGCCCTCCCCGGTACTGGTGCACGAGGGCGAACGTGGGGCTCGTGACCGGGTCGAGCACGCCGTACCCGGAGCAGATGGCCTGCACCAGCGTTGTCTTGCCGGCACCGAGGTCGCCGGAGAGGGCGATGACGGCCGGCGCGGCGAGGTCGCGGCCGAGGGCTGCCCCCCATGCGACGAGGTCGGCGCGTGTCAGGTCGGCCGTGCCGCCGGCGCGGCCTCCCTCGAGGGCGTGCCCCGCGTGCCCTGCACGCGACACGTGTCCCGCGCGCTCCGCGCCGGTCACCGGGCCTCGGTGCGGGTCATCGCCGTGCCATCCGGCGCGGCTCGCGCCGCGTGCCGTCCATCGCCGCGCGGACGTCGAACAACTCGTCGCGAATCCGCGCCGCGGTCTCGAAGTCGAGGTTCTTCGCGGCCTCGCGCATCTGTTCCTCGAGCTGCTTCACCAGGCCGGGGAGGTCGTCCGTGCCGTAGTGCGCGGCGGCTTCGGCCACCTTCTTCTGCTTGCGGCGGTCGCCGCGGTCGGCTTCCAACGCCTCGCGGGTCTCGCGCGCGTCGGCCACGCGCGTGATGAACCGCACCTCGTCCACGCTCTTCGTGACCCCTTTCGGTGTGATCCCGTGCTCCGTGTTGAACTCCTGCTGGAGCGTCCGCCGGCGGGTCGTCTCGTCCATGGCCCGCTGCATCGATCCGGTGACCTTGTCGGCGTAGAAGATCGCGCGGCCGTTCACGTGGCGGGCGGCGCGGCCGATGGTCTGGATGAGCGAGCGGTCACTGCGGAGGAAGCCCTCCTGGTCGGCGTCGAGCACGGCGACGAGCGAGACCTCGGGCATGTCGAGGCCCTCGCGGAGCAGGTTGATGCCGATCAGCACGTCGAACTCGCCGAGCCGCAGGCCGCGCACGATTTCCATGCGCTCGATGGCGTCGATGTCGGAGTGCATGTAGCGCACGCGCACGCCCACCTGCTGGAGATAGTCGGCGAGGTCCTCGGCCATCCGCTTGGTGAGCGTGGTGACGAGGACGCGCTCGCCGAGGCGCTCGCGGACGCGGATTTCGTGGAGGAGGTCGTCCACCTGCCCGCGGACGGGCCGGATCTCGATCGGCGGGTCCACGAGCCCAGTCGGCCGGATGACCTGCTCGACGACGACGCCCTGCGAGAGCTGGAGTTCGAGGTCGCCGGGCGTGGCGGAGACCATCAGCGCGCGCGGCGTCATCGCGAGGAACTCGTCGAACATGAGGGGCCGGTTGTCGAGCGCGCTGGGGAGGCGAAATCCGTATTCGACGAGCGTCTGCTTGCGCGAACGGTCGCCGTTGAACATCGCGCCCACCTGCGGCAGCGTCACGTGCGACTCGTCCACGACGACCAGGAAGTCGTCGGGGAAGTAGTCAAAGAGCACGGCCGGCCGCTCACCCTGCCGCCGGTTGGAGAGGTGCCGGGAGTAGTTCTCGATGCCCGGGCACGTGCCGATCTCGAGCATCATCTCGATGTCGAAGTTCGTGCGCGACTCCAGGCGCTGCGCCTCGAGCAGCTTGTTCGCCGCCCGCAGCTCGGCGAGACGCTCGCCCAGCTCGGTGCGAATCGCGCCCACCGCACGCTCGAGCGTCGGCCTCGTGGTGACGAAATGCTTGGCCGGGTACACGGCCGTACGCTGGAGCGCCGCGATGACCTCGCCGGTCAGCGGGTTCACCTTCGAGATCTTCTCGATCTCGTCGCCCCACATCTCGATGCGGACCGCCTGCTCCTCGTAGGCCGGGAAGATCTCCACGGTGTCGCCGCGCACGCGGAACGTGCCGCGCTCGAAGGCCACGTCGTTGCGCGAGTACTGGATCTTCACGAGGGCGCGCAGGATGTCGTCGCGGGCGATCTTCTGTCCGCGGTGGAGCATCACCATCGTGGCGCGGTAGGCCTCGGGGTCGCCGAGGCCGTAGATCGCCGAGACGGTCGCCACGATGACAACGTCCTCGCGCTCCATCAGCGACGAGGTGGCGCGGAGCCGGAGCCGGTCGATGTCGTCGTTGATCGACGCGTCCTTCTCGATGTACGTGTCGCTCTGCGGCACGTACGCCTCGGGCTGGTAGTAGTCGTAGTACGAGATGAAGTACTCGACGGCGTTGTTCGGGAAGAACGACTTGAGCTCGCCGTAGAGCTGCGCCGCCAGCGTCTTGTTGTGGGACAGCACGAGGGTCGGGCGCTTCCAGCGGGCGACGACGTTCGCCACGGTCATCGTCTTCCCCGACCCGGTGACCCCCAGCAGGGTCTGGAACCGGTCGCCGCGCTCGAGCCCCGCGACGAGTTCCGCGATGGCCCGGGGCTGGTCGCCCGCGGGACTGAACGGGGCCGTGAGGTCGAAGGACGCGGGCATTCGGACTGGTGAAGGTAACGTATCGGTCTTTGTTCGGGGAGGGGCGGGAAGCACGGGAACCGCGGGGAGCGGGGGATCGGGTGGGGC
>JAYEKC010000144.1:0-21095 GCA_034716715.1 Gemmatimonadota bacterium
CGCCGTCGTCTGGTTGCTGAAGCTCGTGGTCACCGCGGGCCTCTACGGCCTCACGCGCGTGATGGATATCGAGAAGCTCCGGATCACCGACGCCACGCGCGACTCGGTGGCACGCGCCGGGGACGGCCGGTTCGCCCGCCTCCGCGACGGGTGGACGCATTACGATGTGGAGGGTCCTGACGGTGCGCCGGTGGTGGTGCTGGCTGCGGGCGCGTCGGTGCCGGGGTACATCTGGCAGCCGACCTTCGACACGCTCAAGGCCAGCGGCTACCGCGTGATCCGCTACGACTACTTCGGGCGTGGGTGGTCGGACCGGCCCAGGATTCCGCTCACGCAGGAAGTGTACGTCCACCAGCTCGCCGAGCTGCTGGATTCGCTGCACGTCGCCGGGCCCATCACGCTCGCGGGGTTGTCGTACGGCGGGACCGTCATCACCAGCTTCGCGGCGACGCATCCCGACAAGGTGGGCGCGCTGGTTTACGTGGATCCGGCGATCCATCGTCCCCGCGAAATCCCGTGGTTCATTCGCCTTGATCCGATCGGCGACCTGGTGTTCCAGTGGCAATCGCGCACGTGGGCCGAGGGCCAGCTCGGCGACTTCCTCCACCCGGAACGCTTCCCACACTGGCCGGACCTCTATCGGCCGCAGATGCGCTACAAGGGATTCCGCCGCAGCCGGCTGTCGGACGCCGAGGCAAACGCGGAGTTCGACCAGCGTCCGCAGGTCGTGGAGGTGGGCCGGCATCCACGGCCCGTGCTCGTGGTGTGGGGACGGCAGGATCGCACGGTGCCGTTTCAGTTCAGCGATTCGCTGCTCGCCGCCATGCCGCGCGCGAGGCTGGTTGCGGTGGACTCGGCTGGTCACCTGCCCCAGTGGGAGCAGCCCGCCGTCACGCACGCGGCACTGCTCGACTTCCTGCGCACCCAGGGCTCCAAGGAGAAACTCCCGGCCCGGACAGTGTCCGGACCGGGAGCCTCGCGTCCTGCAGGTGCTCGACCCTAGGGCGTTGTGCCCGCCTTGCCGGCGTCGAGGTCGTTCCAGTTCATGATTGCGTTGAAGCCGAGGATGTAGGTGCCCTGGCTCTGCCAACGCCAGTACGGGCGGATGGCGAACGACACGACGTGACCCTTGCCGATGGGCGTGTCCACCAGTTGCGCGCGGTTCGAGAGCGCGCCGCCGCCCGCCAGGCCGCCCGAGAGCAGCATCTGGGTGGTGTCGGTCGGGAAGCGCATGATGACGCGCGGCGCATCCTCGTTGCCGCCGCCGCGGCCGCCCCGGCCGCCGCGACCGCCACCGGCCAGTGCGGCGAACTCCGGCGGAATATCGCCAGCCGCGCCGGCACCACCCCCGCCGCCCCGGCCGCCGCGACCACCACGGCCTCCGCGGCCACCAGCCGCGCCCTCTGCCGGCTCGGTGGTCACGCCGCCGATGGCGATGCTCGACACGGGCGGCGCGCTGGCCATCGGCTGGGTGTTCTGTCCGAACCCGCCGCCGCGGCCGCCGCCCCCGCCGAACCCGCCGAACCCACCGCCTCCGGTGTTGAGCACGGGGCCCTGGTTGAAGTACACGGCCATTTCACGCGCGGTGAGGCCGTACACGAGCGGGCTCTTCTGGTCCACGATGAGGCCGCGCAGGATGGTACCGCGCGCGAACAGTCCCGACGGGTTCTCCACCGTGAGTCCCGGCGTGAGGTTGTACTCCGGGAAGAGCGTGGATGTGGCGCCCTCGGTGATCAGCGTGCCGCCGTCCTCGACGAACTTGTACAGGTTCATGAGCCCTTCGATGCCCATGCCGCCGCGAATGTCGTCGGTGGAGTCGGGCAGGCCGAGCGCCGGGTACTCCTTGGAGCTCTTGTACGGGATCGGCTTCGATCCGCCCGTCACGCCGGCCACCATGGACTGCGCGTTTCCGCTCACGTGGGGGTAGATCACCACGTCGTACTTCTGGCGCAGGTTCGGCATGTTGGCGAGTTCCTTGTCGCCCGTGTACGTGAACGGAATGCCGAATGCCTCGAGTGATGCGCGGACCCAGCCTTCGTCCTGCGTGCGGTTCCAGCTGTGGAGGTACAGGATGCGCGGGATGTCGAGGTCGTGCGTCTTGACCGACGGCGCGCTCGCCATCGCCCAGCCGGAGAGGCCGAGGTCCCTGAGCGCTGCGCCAACCTGCGCGGCGTTCGCGTTCTGGATGACGATCGAGCCGGCGCGGAAGCGGTGGCCGGCCGCGTCGAAGTCGTCCTCGGCGGCGGCCATCTTCACGTCCTTCAGCTTGTAGCGGAACGCCGCGACGTTGTTGTCGCCCGAGTGCTCGACGACGATCACGGGGCCGCTGCCGTTCAGGCCGCCCGGCGCCGTGACGTGGCCCTTCACCTCGGTCATCGCGCCCGCGAGCAGCGCCTTGTCGGTGGCCGGCTGGACGACGATGTCGCGCAGGTACTGGAAGGTCCAGCCTGTGTCGTCGTAAGGGCTCGGGTTGGCGGTGGAGAAGCGCTGGATGGAGAAGTAGATGTCGGCGACGGTGCGGAACGGCTGGTCGCCGCGGATGATGTAGTCGCCCTTCTTGACGTCCAGGTTGCCGGCCTTGAAGTCGGCGTTCGCCGTGTGGAACTCGACGCCCTGGTCGATGAGCGCGTTCACGGCGTCGGCGGCGTCGGCCTTGCGGCGCTGGGTGGCCGGGATCACCCAGCCGTACGTCGGGCCGTTCTTGCCCTTGTCCACGGCCCGTTTGTTCTTGAGCCAGTAGTTCTCGAGCCAGAAGTCCTTGTTCTTCGCCACGTGCTGGAGGGCGAAGAGGATCGCGGACTGCTGGATGTTGACGTTGTTGCGCGGCCCCCACGGAATGGGCCCGATGGTCGGGTTGGGGCGGAACCACTCGCGGCTCTGCACGGTGCCGACCGTCGACGTGTCGGGCCCGTAGCTCTGCACCTCGTAGAACCGGCCCGTGGCGTTGTGGCCGTGGGCCACGAAGAACATGTAGTTCGGCGTCCAGCCGTCGTAGAACCCGTAGGTCCACACGCCGGGCACGCCGCGCTTGGTCATCTCGATGACGTCGTTCTCGGCGAGCGTCCACCACTCGTTGATGGTGATGGCGTCGAGCTGCTCGTTGTACGGGCCCGTGCCCGTCGAGGCATAGAGCAGGGTCTGCGCCTCGTGCAGGTCGTGCAGGATGGTCGGGTGCCAGTCGAGGCCGAACTTCTCGATGTTCCGCGTGAGCGCGAGGAGCTGGCCCATGCCGTCGCGGTTGTTGTCGTGCTGCACGTACTTGCCCCAGTACATCAAGGGCAGCGTGCCCTCGCCCGGTGCGCGCTGCTTGTTGAAGTAGTAGTTGTCCACCATCTTGTCGCGCCCGTCGGTCTCCACCACCGGCGTGATCATCGTGATCACGTTGTTCCGGATGTTCTGGATGAACGGCGTTTCCTCGACGACGAGGCGGTAGGCGAGCTCCATGAGCATCTGCGGGCCGCCGCGCTCCGGCGAGTGCATGCCGCTCGTGATCCAGTAGATCGGCTTTCCCGTCTTCTCGATGATCTGGCGCGCCTGCGCCTCGGTGGTCTTGCGCGGGTCGGTGAGCGCGGCGATGCGCTGCTTGTGCTGCTCGAGGTTGCGGATCGTCTCCTCGTTGCCGATGACGATCACCGACATGTCGCGGCCTTCCTCGCTCTTGCCGATCGTCCAGTACCTGGCGCGGTTCGGCGCCGCCTTGGCGATGGCGGCCAGGTAGTCGTTCATGGGGCCGCTCTTGTCGAGGATGCCCCAGGCGCCCATGATGTGGCCGAAGAACTTCAGCGGCGTGGGCACCGTGTTCGACGCGGGCAGGTGGTCCACGAGCTCCGTCGAGATGCGCGGGTCGCGCAGGAACTGCTTGATCTGCTTCGTGTACTCCTCGTCGACCTTCTGCTGTGCGTGCGCCGGGGGTGCAACGGCGATTGCGGCTGCCGCGACGATTGCGCCCAGCCGCGACAGGTGGGAAACCCTTCGGGACATCCTGCCTCCGTCCGTGGTGATGGGTGCTGCCGGAACAACAATTAATACGGCTGCCGCCGGGCATCCGCTTGCCCTGCGCCCCCGGGTGACCGGGCGCGCGTTGCGGGGCGTCTCGCCCCTATGTTAGGGCACTGATGCGACGGCGCGACGTGATCAGATCGGGCATGGCTGTGGTCGCGGCCAGCGGCCTCCGGTTGCCGTTCCTCCGGGAGCCGGCCGGACAGGCCCGGAGTGCCCGGCCCGCGCCCTCGCCCCAGCAGCTCGCGTGGCAGGACGCGGCGATGGGGATGTTCCTCCACTTCGGGATCAACACGTTCACCGACCGGGAGTGGGGCGACGGCCGGGAAGATCCGGCGATCTTCAACCCGGAGCGGCTCGACGCCCGGCAATGGATTCGCGCGGCGCAGTCGGCAGGGTGCCGGTACGTCGTGCTCACGGCCAAGCACCACGACGGGTTCTGCCTCTGGCCGAGCCGGGTAACCGACCACTCGGTGAAGTCGAGCCCGTGGATGGGCGGGCAGGGCGACGTCGTCCGTGAAGTGGCCGACGCCGCACGCGCGGCCGGCATCGGGTTGGGCCTCTACCTCTCGCCGTGGGACCGCAACGCGGCGAGCTACGGCAGCGGCAAGGCCTACGACGACTTCTACATCGCCCAGCTGACCGAGCTGCTCACGAACTACGGTCCGCTTACCGAGGTGTGGTTCGACGGCGCGAACGGCGAGGGGCCGAACGGCCGGAAGCAGCAATACGACTGGCCGCGAATCCACGCGACCGTGCGGCACCTCCAGCCCAACGCCCTGATGTTTTCCGACTCCGGACCCGACATCCGCTGGATCGGAAACGAGCGCGGCACGGCGGGCGACCCGAACTGGTGCACGGTGGACCCGTCCATCGTGAGGGAACCCGGACTCGACGGTCCCGAGATCATCCGGTCACTGCAGCACGGTGACGCCCCGCCCCGCGGCACCGTGTGGCGGCCGGGTGAGGCGGACGTCTCGATCCGGCCGGGCTGGTTCCATCACGCCACCGAGGACGGACGCGTGAAGTCTCCAGGCACGCTGATGGAGATCCGGTTCAACTCCGTGGGGCGGAACGCCAACCTGCTGCTCAACGTGCCGCCGGCGCGCGACGGTCGCATCGCCGAACCGGACGTGAAGGCGCTTGCCGGGTTCGGCGCCGCACAAAGGGCGTTTGCGGAACGCGCTGTTCCCGAGCCGATGCGGCGTACGACCGACGCGTACGTTGAAATCGCATTCGGCGTACCGGAACGCATTTCGGCGGTGCAGCTCGAGGAGGACGTCGCCACGGGCCAGCGCGTGAGCGGGTATCATGTGGACGTTGAGGGTCCCCGGGGAGCCGTGCCCGTGGCGCGCGGCACGACGATCGGCCGGCGGAAGGTGGACCGGTTCGAGCCGGTGGAAGCGTCGCGGGTGCGCGTGCTGATTGAGAACGCGGCGGATCTCCCGGTAATCCGCGCCATCACCGTGTTCCGCGCCTGATCTGCACGAGGGACGCATCCCCGTGCGGGTTCGATAGAGTTCGCGCTACGCTGCCATGTCTCACGTCAACCCCATCACCGGACGCTGCATATGAGGCGTTGCTCCATTCTCCTTCTGGCCGTGCTCGCCGGGTGCCGCGCCCAGGGTCCGGCTTCGGCGCCGGCCCCGCCGGGCACCATCGCCCTCCGCTTCGGGACGCTCGTGACGGAAAACGGCCCGCCCGTGCGTGATGCGGTCGTCGTCGTGCGCGGCGACCGCATCGTGAGTGTGGGATCGGGCGAGGCAGCCGTTCCGCGGGGCGCCGCCGTGACCGACCTCCGCCGGTTCACCGGGATCCCGGGCATGGTGGACGTGCACACGCACATGACGTACTTCTGGGACCAGGCGCCAGGCACGTGCGCGTTCGGGCCGAACAACACGCGGCGATCGCCGACGGAACTCGCCGTGGCGGCAATGGCGAACGCGAAGCTCACGCTCGAAACGGGCGTGACCAGCGTCCGCGACCTCGGCGCGTCGAACTACGTCGACATCATGATGCGCGACCGCATCAACCACGGCGAGGCCGTCGGTCCGCGGATGTTCGTCTCCGGATACGGCCTGTCGAAGCCGCGCACGCCGCCGACCGCACCACCGGGAGCGGCGGGAGCGGCGGGAGCGGCGGGAGCGGGGGGCCGCACGGGAGCCGGCGGGGCCGGGGGCCGGGGCGCGGCCACGCCGGGCTGGATGCGCGGCCAGATCACCGACATCGCGCAAATAGATGGCGCGGTGCGCACGCAGGCGGATTCCGGCGCCGACGTCATCAAGATGTACGGCTCGCGCGGCACCGGCGCCGACACGTCCACCACGCAGACGTTCACGTACGAGGAGATGAAGGCGGCCGTGGATGCGGCGCACAAGTACGGCAAGCGGATCGCCATCCATTCGTACGGCGCGAGCGGCGGGCGCGACGCCGTGCGCGCGGGCACGAACACGCTCGAACACGCCATTGAGCTCGACGACGCCACGCTCGCCACGATGGCGCGGCAAGGGATCATCTACGTGCCGACCATCGACCACAACCGGTACTACGCCGACTTTCGCAAGGCGTACTGTTACAGCGATGAACAGGCCGCCGGGCTCGACGCGTACCGGGCGAAGAACCTCGAAACGGCCAGACGCGCGATTCGTGCCGGCGTGAAACTCGCGATGGGCTCCGACGCCGTGCACCTGATGTTCGGCCAGAACACACGCGAGCTCGGCTTCTTCGTGCAGGCCGGGATGGCGCCGGCGCAGGCCCTGGCGGCCGCGACCGTCACGGGCGCCGAAGTCCTCGGCATGACCGACCGGATCGGGAAGGTGGCGCCGGGCTACTTCGCCGACATCGTTGCCGTGGAGGGCGATCCGCTCGCGGACGTGCGGGTGACGATCAACGGCGTCCGGTGGGTGATGAAGGGAGGGGCGGTCGTAGTCAACAAGCCGTAGGGCCGGCGCGAGGCGACGCCACCGTCGCGGGCTGCATTAGAGTTGCTCCACCCAGCGTCGCCGGGAGCGACTTCGCTGCCCGGACCCCATACATTCCTGCACCCCCCTCCCGAAGGTGCGGTACTCCCACCCGCAGGCCGGAGGTTTCACGTGACTCTCATCGTGCTGCGCATCCTGCACATCGTCACCGGCGTGTTCTGGGCCGGCGCGGTGTTCTTCATCGTCAGTTTCCTGCTGCCGACGTTCAAGGCCGTGGGGCCGGACGCCGGCAAGGTCTTCGCCGAGCTCCGCCGGCGCAACATGTTCAACTGGCTGCCGGCCATCGCCCTGGTGACCATCGCCACGGGGCTGTGGATGTACATGATCCGCATGGGCAGCGTCTCGAACTGGGCCGCCACGCGCGAAGCGATGGCCCTCGGCGGTGGCGCCGTCTCGGCGATCCTGGCGTTCCTGATCGGCACGTTCGTGATGCGCACAAACACGTTGAAAGCCGCCGACCTGGCCGGCGCGGCGATGCAAATGCCCGCCGGCGCAGAGAAGGACACGCGAATGGCCGAGGTGCAGGCGATGCGCGCGCGGGCCGGCATGGCCGCCCGAACGGTGGCTACGCTGCTCCTGATCACCATCGTCACGATGGCGATCGCGCGGTACCTGGTCTGACGGCGCCGAGCGAGGGCGCACGACCGCGGGCGTGATCAAGTACATCGGCTCCAAGCGGATCCTCCTCCCGCGGATCGTCGCCCTCGCGCAGGCGGTGGTGGCCGGCGCGCGGCGCAGCGCGCGTCCGCCCACGGCGTGCGACCTCTTCTGCGGCACCACCCGGGTGGCGCAGGGACTAAAGCGTGCGGGGTTCCACGTGACGGCCAACGACTCGGCGTCGTACGCCGAGGTGCTCGCGATCGCATACGTGGCGACGGACGCGCGCCGCGCGCGGCGACGCGCGATCGAGGCCCGGCTGGCGCACCTGAACGGGCTCCGGGGCCGCCGCGGTTACGTCACGCGAACGTTCTGTGAGGAGGCGCGGTATTTTCAGCCGGCCAACGGCCGGCGGATCGATGCCATGCGCGCCGCAATCGACCGCGTCGCCGAGGGTGAGGCGCAGCGCGCGATCCTCCTCACCGCGCTCCTCGAGGCCGCGGACCGCGTGGACTCCACCACCGGTCTCCAGATGGCGTACCTCAAGGCGTGGGCGCCGCGGGCGTTCAACCGCATTGAGCTCCGGATGCCGGACCTCCTTCCCGGCCCCGGGCGCGCGGTGAGGATGGACGCCAACGAGTTCGCGCGCGCGATGGACCCGGTGGACGTGGCGTACATCGACCCGCCCTACAACCAGCACTCGTACCACTCGAACTACCACGTCTGGGAGACGATCGTGCGGAACGACGCCCCGCCGGCGTACGGCGTGGCGCGCAAGCGGGCCGACTGTCGCACCACGAAGAGCGCGTACAATTCGCGCACGCTGGCGTGGGCGGCGCTGTCGGCGCTGGTGCACGACGTTCGGGCGCGCCACCTCATCGTCTCGTTCAACGACGAGGGCTTCTTCACGAGGCGGCAGATCGTGGCGCTGCTCGAGGACGCGCGAGGTGAGGTGGCGACGATGCCCGTGCCGCACCGGCGTTACGTGGGCGCGCGCATCGGCATCTACAACCCACGCGGCGAGAAGGTGGGGCGCGTGACCCACGTGACGAACCACGAGTTCCTGTTCCTCGCCGGCCCCCGCGCCAGGGACATCGCCGGGCGCGTGGGCGGCGATGAGGGCGCGTAGCGTCCGCGGATGAACGCGACGCCTGCTACCCCGGCGCCATTTGCGCCGTCGCCGTCGCAGCGGCGCGCCATCGAGGCGCCGCCCGGACCGCAGCTCGTGCTCGCCGGGCCGGGGGCGGGCAAGACGTTCTGCCTCATCGAGCGCATCGCGTTCCTGGTGGAGCACCACGGGTTCGACCCCGCCCGCATTTGCGCCTTCACGTTCACCAACAAGGCGGCGGACGAGATTGCCCATCGCCTCGAGTCGCGGCTTGGCGAGCGCGCGGGCCGCATCAAACGGGGCACCATCCACGCGTTCTGCGCGGAGCTGCTGCGCGAGTTCGGCGCGGCGGTGGGCGTCGATCCCGCCTTCGGCATCGCCGACGACGAATACCAGCAAGGCGTGCTCCGCCGGATCGAGGGGCCGCGCCGGTGGCATGGCCAGGTGCTGAAGCGGTTCTCGGCGCTGCGCTTTCGCGGCGAGGAGTTGTTCCGCAACGACCGGGCGCTGTTCGAGGAGTACACGAAGTTCCTGGCCCACCGCGGGCTGCTCGACTTCGACATGCTCGTGCTCAAAGCCGCCGCGCTGCTCGAGCAGCCGGAGCCGGCAGCGAAAATCCGCGCCCGCTGGGACGCCGTGCTGGTGGACGAGTTCCAGGACCTCAACCCGGTGCAGTACGCCGTGATCCGCGCGCTGGCCGCCGAGCACCGGCACGTGTTCGCCGTCGGCGACGACGAGCAATCCATCTACTCGTGGGCCGGCGCCGATCCGCGCGTGTTCCGCGAGTTCGCGAACGACTTCGGGCTCATCGGCAGGACGATTCCGCTGGAAGAGAACCGGCGGTGCCCGCGAACGGTGTTCGCCGTGGCGCGAAGGCTCCTCCTCGCCAACACGCCGATCTTCGAGGACCGGCGGGCCCCCGAGGCGCACCGGGAATCTGCCCATCCCGTGCGCGCCCTCGACTTTGCCACCGACGACGACGAGTCGGCGTGGCTGGTGGACGACCTGCAAGCCGACCGCGAGGCCTCGGGGCACCGCTGGGGCGACGTCGCGATCCTGTATCGGACGCACGAGATCGGCTACCGGCTGGAGACGGTGCTGCTCAACGCCGGCATCCCCTGCCGGCTCGCCCGCGGGCACGCGCTCTCCGAGGATCCGGTCGTGGGATACGTGCTCGCCGCGCTCAAGGCCACTGCGCAGCCCAACGACGAGCTGCTGCGAAACGGCGTGTTCCGCGCCGTGCTCCCGCGCCCGCTGTACGACGAAGCGCTCGCCCGCGCGGAAGAGGCTCGCATCGACCTCCGCCGGCAATTGGGCCGGACGGCGTCCCGGCTCCCGAAGGGCGACGAGACCGCCCGCCAGATCCGCCGCGCGCTCGCCGACCTCCGCAACCTGGACGCCATCGGCAGGCAACACCGCGCACTGGCGCCGCTCGTCCAGGACCTGCTCTCGCGCCGCGTGGGCCGCGTGAGCTCGCTGCTCAATGACCATCACGACGAGCTGACGGACCCGGCCGACCTGGCCGACGTGCGCGCGCTCGCCGATCAGTTGCGTGCGGCGCGGCGCGACCGCGCGTTCGTGCACCTGCCGGCGCTCGGCGGCGCCGAGATCGGGCTGCAGGGGCTGCTCGTGGAGCTCGGCGTGAAGGCCGTTCGGGGCGCGGACGTGCCGGCGGGCGCGGTCGCCGTCGGGGCGGACGACACGCCGTCCGTCGGGCTCGCGCTCGGCGTGTTCAAGGCCGCGCAGCTGCTCGAGATGGAACCGTCGGCGACGTCGTTCGACGACTTCACCGCCATCGACACCGAAACGACGGGCACGAATCCGCTGAAGGCCGAGGTGGTGGAGATCGCCGCCGTGCGCGTGCGGGGCGGGAAGATAGTGGACCGCTGGTCGTCGCTCGTGAAGCCGCGAGGCGCCGTGCCCGCCGAGGCGCGCGCTGTGCACCACATCGGCGACGACGAGCTGGCCGCCGCGCCATCGTTCGGGGAGGTGTGGCCGGCGTTTCGTGCGTTCTGCGGGGCCGACATCGTCGTGGCCCACAACGGCTACGACTTCGACTTCCGCCTGCTGCACCGGCTCGCCACGGAAATCGGCGCGCCGTGGGATCTCCTGATGTACGACTCACTTCCGCTCGCGCGGGACCTCTTCCCGACGAGCCGCAAGCTGCCCGACCTCGCGCGACAGTTCGGGATTGACCTCGACCGGGCGCACCGCGCACTCGACGACACGACCGCGCTCGCGCAGGTGATGCTGCAGCTGGCGAGGGTGCGGCAGGTGCGCGCCCGGAAGACGGCGCTGGTGGAACTGCTGGGCCACCTCGGCGTGGCGCTGGCCCTCTCCGACCCAGGACAGTTGCTGCCCGAGGCGCTGCTCCTGCGCGACCGCACGCGAGTCTACGCGCTCGGCCGCTACGGCGGCGCGCTCGAGTGGTACGAGGCGGAGCGCGGGCCGGCCGACCCGTCCGTGGCGTTCCTCGTACAGCAGCTCGGCGGCGAGCGCCTGCTCGCGCGCGTCCGGGCTTCGAAGACCGCGGACGAGCGCTATCCGGTGGCGATGATGCGCCTGCGGCGGCTGATGGCCGGCATCGAGGGTGACACGCTGGCCGACCAGCTCGCCGTGTTCCTCGAGCGCGCGGCGCTGTCCCAGCAGGACGGGCGCGAGCCGGAGCCGGACCGCGTGAACCTGCTCACGTTGCATTCGACGAAGGGACTTGAGTTCTCGCGCGTGTACGTGGTGGGCGTCGAGGACTCCCGGTTGCCCGGCGGCCATCCGGAGCGGGGCCCGACGACGCACGAAATGGAAGAGGCGCGGCGGCTGCTCTACGTGGGGATGACGCGCACCATCGACCGGCTGGTGCTCACCCGAGCGCGGCTTCGTGGCGGGAAATCCACCGGCGGCCACAGGTTCTACGATGAGATGCAGCTGACGCCGGAGTTCATCGAATGAGCGAGATGCGGTGGACGATTCCCGTGGAGGGCGACACGACGAGCGCGGTGTACGAGCCCGCGACGGCCAACGACACCGGCGCGGTGTTCGTGTGCGCGCACGGGGCCGGTGGCCGGATGAACGACACCGGCATGCTTGCCACGGCCAGGACGATGCGATACGCCGGGTTCGGGGTGGTGCGGTTCAATTTCCTCTACAAGGAACGGAAGTCCGGCCGGCCCGACCCGATGCCGAAGCTCAAGGCGACGTGCGCGGCCGTGGTGGAGCACGTGCGACGCGAGCTCAAGCCGCGGCGCCTCATTGTCGGCGGCCGGTCGATGGGTGGCCGGGCGTTCTCGATGCTCGCCGCCGACGGGTTCGACGCGGACGGACTGCTCCTGCTCGCCTATCCGCTACACCCCGCCGGGCAGCCGGAGAAGCTGCGTGACGCCCACCTCCCGCAGATCATTATGCCGGTGCTGTGCTTCAACGGCACCCGGGACGCCCTGTGCACGCCGGAGTTGATGGATCGCGCGGTGGCCGCGGTGAAGACGGCGTGGACGATGCACTGGGTGGACGGCGCCGACCACTCATTTCATGTCCTGAAGTCGTCGGGGACGAATGATGCGGCGGTGATGGCGGAGATCGGCGCCGCGGCCAGGGACTGGCTCTCGCAGTTGTGAGCTGACAACCGTCAGGTGACAGCGGCGAGGGTCATCAAGACCTCGACCAGCCGGACGGTCGCGAACGTATCGCGCTTGCAGTAGTCCAGCAGGTCGCGGCGCGTCTTGTCGCGCTCGTGCCTGGGGATGCGGCCAGACACGAACAGCAGTCGCGCGATCTCCACGCTCGCCGTCATCCCGTCCACGATGACGAGGTCGTTGTAGCTCAGGTCCGGCACGAGCGGATTCAGGACGTACTTGAGCGAGAAGCTGCCACGGAACGCCGGATGATAGACGTGGTTCGCGACCACCGGCTGCAGGTCCCACAGCTTTGCCTTGAGCTCGAGCAGCGGCCCGGCCAGGTGGGGCAGGTGCTCGGCGAGTTCCCTGATCCGCGTGGCCTCAAAAGGCGTGTACATCACCACGAGGTCGGCGTTCGCCGTGGCCGCAAGCATTGCGCGGGCAATCGGCTCGCGCGGATCGTCGGGCGGATCGTTCGGGTCGTCCGGCCCTTCGGCGAGAAAGTCCGCGTGCGTCACGGACCCGTCGGACTGGAGTTCGTGGTAGCTGAACTGGGCCGCCGCCTGGCGCCACGGGGCGAGGCCGTTCCACACCGGGAGCGCGCGCCCGACCGTCTCGAAGTCCAGGTAGCCCAGGCGCTTGGCGTCGGCGGCCGGCCGGATGGCGTCGGCCAGCCCCGGCTCCACGATGAGCCGGTTCTCGCGCTGCGCCTTCATCTGCCGCTTCTGCTTGTCGTTCAGTTTTGCGGTCGCCGGGATCGCACGCATCGTGTGCACGCCCTGCGCCATCCAGGCGATCGTCTTCTTCGGACCCACGTTCCAGAGGTGGCGGATGTGGTCGGGGTCGTCCGGCCAGCACCGATCGAGAAACGCGCAGTCGTTGTGGAACCAGCAGTGGGGCCCAACCTCATAGGTGGGCAGCGGCCCCTCGAGCATCGCCGCCTGCTCGGCGATCATCGGGCCGATCGCTTCCAGCAACGGCTCGATCGCTGCCGTGACGTCCTCGCGCTCGAACAGCGGCGCCACCTCGCCCGGATGCCGGTACTCCTTGTTGAGGTGCATGACCTCGGCGCGCGTGACGTTCACGCCTGCGCGCCGCGCCACGTGCACCTGGAAGGCGACGTCGGGGATGTGGTACTCCTTCACTTCCGTCGCGGACTTCACCTCGATGAGCGTCCAGCCGTCCGCGGAGCGCTCGAGGACGTCCACGACGCAGAGGGCGCCGTCGGCCTCGAAGCACGCGCCGAAGATCGCGCCGGCGCCGGAGGCGATCGTCGCGCGTGTCTCGTCGATTCTCGCGGCGTCGTGCGCGTCGCGGACGGCGCCGGTGTCGCGTCCTTCCGCCGAACCGCCGGTCGCGTCCCCGGTGGCCCCTCCCGTGATCAGCACGCCGTCCGGCCATTCCGCGCGCGCGCGCTTGTCCACCTCCAACCCCTGGTCGAACAGGTCGCGGAGCACCTTGTCGGGCTGCAGTTCCGTCGCGCCGGATTCATGGACCTTCCACCAGAGCAGCTTCGGGCACTGCCACCCGGCCATGAACCGGGACTTGGAAATGCGATGCGTCACGACGCCGACTCCGGTGGCGGCCCCACGGTCCAGCCGGAGTGCTCCCGCGGCCGGAACCCCTCCGCCGCGACGGCCCTTGCGCGCCCGGCGAGCCGCGGGTCGCCGATGCGATCGGCCATGGCCACGAAACCGGGCGTGGCGCCACACCAGCGAATCTCATCCACGTCGTCGAACACCGGCGCGTCCGTCCGGAGCCGCGCGAGCGTCCGGAACAGCAGGGCCTCCTCGCGCTGCTCGCCGAGCACGTCGTCGGGGAAGGCGTCGATGGGGCCGTGCTTGTTGAGCAGGCGCGCGGCGGTTTTCGCGCCGATGCCCTTGATGCCGGGATATCCGTCGGACGAGTCGCCGACGAGGGCGAGATAGTCGGCCATCAGCGCGGGCGCGACGCCGAATTTCTCGGTCACGCCGGCCTCGTTGCGGATCTCGTGGTTGCGCCGGTCCACCTGCACGACGCGGTCGCCCCGCACCATCTGGGCCAGGTCCTTGTCGGGCGTCCAGATCGCCACCTGCTTCACGCGCGGGTCCTGCGCGGCCCGGTGCGCCGCGGACGCGAGGGCGTCGTCGGCCTCGAACTCCACCATCGGCCACACGGCGACGCCCATCGCGCGGAGGGCGTCCTCGAGCGGATGGAACTGCGCCCAGAGCGCCGGGTCGATGCCCTCGCCAGTCTTGTAGCCGGGCCAGAGCTCGTTGCGGAACGATTCGATGACATGGTCCGTGGCCACGCCGATGTGCGTGGCGCCACCCTCGAGCCCCTCGAGCACGTTGTGGAGCACACCGCGCACCGCGGCGAACGGCCGGTCCTCGCCCTCGTTGAACCGCCGCTGTCCGTAGAAGTGGCGGAATAGCTCATAGGTGCCGTCAACCAGGTGGACGATCATCGCGGAGAGTGTGCGCGGCGCGCTGCCGGCGGTCAGGCGCCAAACTCGCGAACGAACGTGGTCACGGCCGGCGGGCCGGAGCCCTCGCCTTCATCGTGCTTGAAGTACACGAAGGCGTCCGTCCACTGTTGCGCCGCGATGCGCTTCGCCCAAGCGGCAAGTTCGCCGGCGGTGTAGTCGAGCTTGTGCAGCCGGGCGTAGCCCCAGGTGGCCGTGGCGACCACGGCGGACGAGAACTCGGGCTGCTCCGTGACGCATAGTGCGATGTCGCGTGCGCGCAGCGTGGCGTACACATCGTCCTCGAACCACGTGTCGTTCCGGAACTCGATGGTGTAGCGCCGGCCGGTGGGGAGGAACGCGAGGAACGCCTCGAGGCGCGGCAGGTCCTTCTTCAGGTTGGGCGGGAGCTGGAAGAGGATCGGGCCGAGCCGGTCGCCGAGCGTCGCGGTGTTCTTGAGGAGGAACTCCACCGCGCCCTGGCTCTCGGGCTTAAGGCGTGCGAAGTGCGTGATCTTCTGGCTCGCCTTGATGGCGAACGTGAACGTCTCCGGAACCTGCGACGCCCAGTCGAGGAGCACGTTCTCCCTGGGGAGGCGATAAAACGTGTTGTTGATCTCGACGGTCGGGAACTTCCGGGCGTAGAAACCGAGCATCGCGTCGTCCTTCAGGTCCTCGGGGTAGAAGGGACCCTTCCACTCCTTGAAGGCGAAGCCGCTCGTTCCCGAGAGCAGCTTCACCGCGCCGCCCAGTCGGCCCGGACGCGCAGTATCGCGCCCGCGTTCACGACGCCTTCGCGAGACTGGCCTTCAGGGCTTCCATGAGGTCGACGATCTTCGCACCCTGGTCGGCCGGGGCGTCGGCCGTGATCTCCTGGCCGTCCACCTTTTTCTGGATGGCCTCGAGCACGCGGTCCTTCACGGTGTCCTTGTACTTCCCGGGGTTGAACTCCTCGGTCGCGGTCTGCGCGATGAGCTGCTTCGCCATCGTCAGCTCCTGCGGCTTCACGTCACCCTCGGGCAGCGTGACCTCGGTGGTGGGCCGGACCTCGTCGGCGTAGTGCAGCTGCTCCATCACGAGCACGCCGTCGTCCGCCGGGCGCAGCAGCACGAGGTACTGCCGGCCGCGCGCTGCGTACTGGCCGAGCGCCGCGAGCCCGGTCTCCTTCATGGCCGCGGCGAGGAGACGATACGCACGGTCGCCGCCCTTGTCGGGCCCGAGATAGTAGACCTTCTCGACGTACGTGCGGTCCACCTTCGCGAGCGGGACGAACTCAATGATGTCGATCGCGCCCGTGGCCTTCTCCTCGAGCGCCTTGATCTCCTCGGCGGAAAGGACCACGTACTGGCCCTTGGCGAACTCGTAGCCCTTGACCGTGTCGTCGCGGGTGACGGTCTCGCCGTCCTTGGTGCACGTGTAGTGCTGCTTGAGGCGCGAGCCGCACTTCTTGTGCAACATGTTGAACGACACGCCGGCGCTCGACTCGGACGATGAAAACAGGTTCACCGGCACGGAGACGAGGCCGAAGGCGATGGTGGCATTGGCAATGGAACGAGCGGGCATCGGTCCTTCCCCTGGCGCAGACTGTGAGCTGGCTGCTGACGGCCGTAGGCTTGAAGCTGTTAATCTGGCAGCTTTCAGCCTCCAGATTAAGAGCTTGAAGTCCGCCCCGGACAGTGTGTCGCTGACAGCTTTCCCACATGGCCGACGAACCAACCCCGCCCGACCACCTCGCGGCATACCGCGCCAAACGCTCCGCCGATTCGTCGCCGGAGCCGGTGGGCCGCGTGTCCACGGTGCCCGGCCGGCTGTTCATCGTCCACAAGCACGCCGCCCGCCAGCTGCACTACGACCTGCGGCTCGAAATGGACGGCGTGCTGCGCTCGTGGGCCGTGCCGCGCGGGCCGTCGTACGACCAGGCCGACAAGCGGCTCGCGGTGCGTGTCGAGGACCACCCAGTCGAGTACGGCGACTTCGAGGGCATCATCCCGCCCGGCAACTACGGCGCCGGCGGGGTGATCGTCTGGGACCGCGGCGAGTGGCTCCCCCTCGAGGACTGGCGCGAGGGCCTGGTGAAGGGGAAGCTCCTCTTCGAGTTCCGCGGCTACAAGCTGCGCGGCAAGTGGACGCTGGTGAAGATCAAGAAGAGCGAGAAGGACTGGCTGCTGATCAAGGAGCGCGACCAGTACATGCGCTCGCCGGGGACCGACTTCCCGGAGGAATCGGTGCTCTCGGGCCTCACGGTCGAGGAGGTGAAGGAAGGCCACACGCGCGAGGCAGCGCTGGCCGAGGCTGCGGAGCAGGCGGGCGCAACGAAGGGCGACGTAGATCCGCGCGCTATCGAGCCGATGCTCGCCGAGCCGGCCGAGGTGGCGTTCACCCGCGAGGGATGGCTGTTCGAGCTCAAGCTCGACGGCTACCGGCTCATCGCGGCCAAGCAGCACGGCGAGGCCCTGCTCCTGACGCGCAACGGCAACGACTACACGCACGTGTTTCCCGAGGTGGCGCGCGCCGTGAAGGCCATCCCGCTCGACGACTGCGTCGTGGACGGTGAGGTGGTCGTGATGGACGCGGAGGGCAAGCCGAGTTTCGCGCGGCTGCAGAAACGGGGCCGGCTCGGCTCGCCTATCGAGATCAAGTCGGCCGCCGTGGAGCTTCCCGCGACGTTCTTCGCGTTCGACATCCTGGCGTTCGACGGGTTCGACCTGCGCAGCCTGCCGCTTTCGGCGCGCAAGCAACTCCTGCAACGCGCGCTCCCGAAGCTCGGTGCCGTTCGCGTCCTCGACCACGTGGAGACGCAGGGAGAACAGTTCCTCAAGGGCGTCACCGACCTCGGCCTCGAGGGGATCATCGCCAAGCGCGCCGACTCGAAGTACCGCGGCGGGCGGTCGGACGCGTGGCAGAAGATCAAGGCCGAGCGTACCGGCGACTTCGTGATCGTGGGATTCACGCAGCCGAAGGGGAGTCGCCCGCACTTCGGGGCGCTGCAGCTGGCCGACATGGTGGGCGGCACGCTCTGCTACGCGGGTCGTGCCGGGACCGGATTCGACGACAAGCTGCTGGGCGAGATCAAGGCGTTGCTCAATCCGATCGTCCGTTCGACGGCGCCATGCTCAGGACCTTCGGTCGAACCCGGCGCCGAGCCACTCCCGGACGATGCGATCCCAGAAACGAAGACGACCACCTGGGTGGAGCCCCGGTACGTCTGCGAGGTTCGATTTCGTGAGTGGACGCCGGACGGATTCCTGCGCCACCCGACGTTCGTCCGGCTGCGCGACGACAAGGACCCGCGCGACTGCGACCGGCAAGGCTGGCTGGTTGGGAGTGCCGCCGGAAACCCCGGAAGCCCGGAAGCAGGGAATCCAGACGCGGGGGGGGAGTCGGGCAACCCCGCGCCCGACGAGGCCGCCGCCGATCCGCCGCCACCGGCCGATCCCACGCCCGTCGAGAAAGCCGTCGCGTTCTCGAACCTCCGGAAGGTCTACTGGCCGGCGGAGAAGTACACCAAGGGCGACATGATCGAGTATTACCGCGCGATCTCGCGGTGGATGCTGCCGTACCTCAAGGACCGGCCGCTCGTCCTCACGCGGTTTCCCGACGGCATCGACGGCAAGTCGTTCTACCAGAAGGACGCGCCGGAGTTCGTGCCGAGCTGGGTGCGCACCGTGCCCATCTGGAGCGAGGACACGCAGCGCGAGATTCGCTACTTCGTGTGCGACGACGTCGAGACGCTGCTCTACATCGCGAACATGGGTTCCATCCCGATGCACATCTGGGCGAGCCGCGTGGGCTCGCTCGAGCAGTGCGACTGGTGCGTGATTGACCTCGACCCGAAGGAGGCGCCGTTCTCCGACGTCGTGACGACCGCGCTGGCCCTGCGCGCGATCTGCGAGTCCATCCGGTTGCCGACCTACGTCAAGACCACCGGCAAGACCGGCCTCCACATCCTGATCCCTCTGGCGCGGCAGCTCACGTACGCCCAGTCACGCACCATCGGCGAACTGCTCGCGCGCCTGGTGCTACGCGAAACGGGCGACATCGCCACCATCACGCGCCACGTGAGCAAGCGCGGAACGAAGGTGTACCTCGACTACCTGCAGAACCGCCACGGGCAGACGATCGTCGCGCCGTTCAGCGTGCGACCGCTCCCCGGCGCGACTGTTTCGATGCCGCTCGAGTGGCACGAAGTGAACCAGGATTTGGACCCGCGGAACTACACGATCAAGAACGCGGTCGAGCGCATGGCGACGCTCGGCAGTGACCCGGTGCACGGGGTGCTCGAAGAAGTGCCGGACCTGTCCGAGGTGCTGGGGAAGCTGATGGAACGCGAGGCCGCAGGGTAAGGGGGCCGCGGCGGGACGACGCGCGCAGCAGTGCGCAGTCAGTTCCGCGAGCGCTTCCCGGGTTTCTTGCGCCGTGCGCTGTCCTTGCGCGGCATCCCGGCCTCCGCAGCCGCGAGAACTTCGGGGTCCTGCAGCAGCTCGAGCTCGGCGAGCGCCTCGAGGTCCTTCGTCCTTCCGGCGGCGCGCTTGGCGCGAATGAGCCAGCTCAGGTCCAGGACAAGGGCGTCACGCCCAAACACCATCACGGGCGACGCGTGCGGCAAGGCATCTTCGTAGCGACCGACTCCCAGGACTTCACCGAGAAAGTCCATCGGACCGAGCGTCGTGGCGAGCGTGAAGTTGAGGCCCGCCCGGACGGTCGCGATGTCGAAGTGAAACGGCAGGCCAGGCGGGGCGCCGCGCAGGTAGGGATCAACGGGCGCGAGCGCACGGACCAGCTTCTCGATGTTTTCGGTGGATCGTTCGTACAGCACGTCAACGTCCGTGGTAATGCGCGCCGATCCATGCAGGGTGGCCGCCAGCCCCCCGACGACGATGAACCGGACATCGGCGTCCTGCAGCAGCGTAATCGCGCCGCGGAAGTCCATCAGCGCTGCTTCCGGTACGCGTCGTACTTGGCCTCGGCCTCGGCGATCCGCAGCCGCGCCTCACGGCCCGCGCGCCGAAACTCGGCGGCTGTGCGCTCGGCGCGGATCAAGTCGTCCAGCCGTTCCTGGGGCGACTTGCGCAGGTTGGAGATCAGGAGGGTCTTGTCCACGCCCGGCTTGTACGCATCCACCACCGGATCCGACGCGCGGGCCGGCACCAGGTCGCACGCGAGGTCGAGTCCGCCTGCCGCCGCCAGTCGCTTCAGCGTCTCGAGCGACGGCTCCGACTGCCCGGACTCGATGCGGGCGACCACCGCTTGCGTCGTGTTCGCGCGCTCGGCGAGGGCACGTTGCGAGAGCTGGGCGCCCTCGCGCACCTGCCGAACAATGGATGCTGCGGTGACATCGTACACGATATCAATGATATCGCATACAATATTGCAGTCAAGGCATCGCCCGGCAGGTTGAGTCGCGGCGTTGCGCGGCCCGGCTCTCGGCCAACCGGCGCAGTTCCCTGATGGGCTCCGGGCTGTCGTCCACCTGGAGGCGCAGGATGACGTCGTTGTGGAGCCAGATCCCGCACCCTTTCCTCACGTTCGTCATCAGGAGCGCGGCGGACTGCATGCCGCGCTGGTCGCCACCCGCGGCCTGACCGGCTTCGAGCGCGGCCACGAGCCGGAGCGGCAGGCGGCCCGGCGTGCGCTCGAACGCCGCGACCATCGAGTCCACCACGCCGGGACCCGCGAGGATGTTGCCCTGTGCCGTGCACCGATGCGGCGGCGCGCACGCCTTGTTGCCCGCCCACTCGGTGGCCTTGGGCCCGGTGTAGGCGAACACGTTGCCCTTCGCGTCGACCACGGCAAACTGGCGGCCCTCCTTGCTCCAATCCTGCGGACGCGGGTCGGGATCGTCGGCAAGCACCTGCCGCACGACCTGCTCCGCACCCAACCCCTTGCGCAGCAGCGCGAGTGCCTGCGGTCCGTAGCTCACGTCCACGATCGCCTGCGTGGCGACGACGCCCACGCCGGCCTCGGCCCAGAGCACGCCATTGCCGACCGAAAACACGCGCGACTGCACGGCGCCGCCAAGGTCTCCGGTGGCTGGGTCGTAGGCGAGGATGGAGAATGTGCCGGTTGGCCAGTGGAGCGTGTCGGCGGGAATTACGCGCGACTGCGCGCGTCCGGTTCCCGCCAGGCAGGCCAGCGCAAGGGCGACCCGCGAGCACGTGCCCATGCGCTACCTCCCGCGTCCACCGAGGATGGACCCGAGCAGGCCGCGCGTGATCTGGCGGCCGAGGGACGAACCGACCGAACGGGCGGCGCTCTTCGCCGCGGCGTCGAGGAGCCCGGGACGGTATCCACCGCGCGGACCCGTGGAGCCCAGCAACACGCTGGCGAGCATCCCGGCCACACCGCCCGCGGCTGCGTCT
>JAYEKC010000145.1:0-4211 GCA_034716715.1 Gemmatimonadota bacterium
GTCCGTACCGCGTGGTGGGCTACCCCTGGCTGCCCGCGGCCTTCGTGGCCTGCGCCGTGGCGGGCGTGCTCAGCGCCTGGGTCTCGGCCCCGCTGATGTCGCTGGCCGGCACGGCCATGCTGGCCGCCGGCGCGCTGCTCTACAGGTGGCGGTCCACCGCCATCGCGGCGAAGAGCAGCGCGAGGTAGAGGAGCGAGTACTTGTAGAGCCTCCATGCGGGCGCGCTCCACGCCGGCGTGTCGGCGTCGCGGTGGCGCCGCACGCGCCACGCGCCGTGCAGGAAGATGGCGCCGAGCACGACGGCCGCGGCGACGTACGGAAGGCCGAGCATCCCGATGCACGCCGGCAGCAGCGTGAGCGCCACCAGGAGCACGCTGTACCACCACATCTGGTCGATCGTCTCGCGCGTTCCCCACGTGTTCGGCGCCATGGGGATCCCGGCGCGCCCGTAGTCCACCTGCTTGTTGAGGGCGAGCGCCCAGAAGTGGGGCGGCGTCCAGTAGAACACGATCAGGAAGAGGACGATCGCGCGGAGGTCCACGCCGCCCGTCACGGCGGCCCATCCCACGAGCGGCGGGAACGCGCCCGCGGCGCCGCCGAGGACGATGTTCTGCGGTGTGGTGCGCTTGAGCCAGCGCGTGTACACGAACACGTACGCGTAGAAGCCGCCGAGGGCGAGCGTCGCCGCGACGACGTTGACGTACCGGCCGAGCAGGAACGTGGCGGCGGTGGCGCACGCCGCGCCGAACGCGAGCACGGCCTGCGGCGCCATCCGTCCCGACGGGATGGGCCGCGTGCGGGTGCGCGTCATCACGTCGTCGATGTCGCGGTCGTAGTACATGTTCACCGCGTTGGCGCCGCCGGCCATCAGGTACCCGCCCACCATCACGACCAGCACCGTGAACAGGTCGGGCGAGCCCGCCGTGTACATCGGCATTGCCGTAGTCACCAGCAGCAGCGAAATGATGCGCGGCTTGGTGAGGGTGAGGAGGTCGGCGGCGAGCGGGCGCGTGCGCGCGACGGTTTCGGTCGTCACGGGCGGGCTCCCGGCGCCACGCCCTGCACCTCGACGGCGCCCGGGTGCATGGCCACCCAGGCCGCCACCAGGAGGATGAGGAGCGCGATCGCGGGGGCGATGGCGTACGCCCACTCGAGGCCCGTGCGCGTGCCGGGGCCGGCGTGCCGCATCCCCCGCGCGGTGGAGCGCAGGATGAACGCCTGCGCCACCGCGATGGCGGCGGCGATGGCGACGAACAGGATGTCGGCGAGCGAGGTGGCCAAGGCGACGGTCCGGGGGAGACGTGAAGAATCGCCCCCTGCGGCCGCGGATTCAACGGACGCTCTGGTGGGGCCCGGCGGGCAGGTCGCGCAACAGGGGCAGCCGGGGTAGCATTGGCGGATGCCAGACGCCCCCACGACCCAGCCCGCGCCCGCCGGCGGCCTCCAGCGGCGCATCGGCCTCTGGAGCGCGATCGCCGTCGTCATCGGCTCGACCATCGGGTCCGGCATCTTCCGGTCGCCGGCGGGCATCGCCGACAAGCTGCCGGGCCCGCTGCCCCTGCTCAGCGTGTGGGTAGTGGGCGGCATCTTCGCGATGTGCGGCGCCCTCACGCTGGCGGAGATTGCCACGGCGCTGCCCCGCACGGGCGGCGTGTACGTGTTCTGCCGGGAGGGCTGGGGCCGGCTGGCCGGCTTCCTCTTCGGCTGGGGCCAGCTTGTGATGATCCGCGCGGCGTCGCTCGGCGCCATCTCGATCACGTTCGCGGAGTACTTCTTCCGGGTGATCGGGCGGAACCCGCAGGCGGCCGAGGAGGCGATGCACGTGCGGTGGACGGCGGTGGCGGCGATCGCGATCACCGCGCTGTTCAACGTCGTCGGGGTGCGGACGTCGTCCGCGGTGGTCAACGTCACGGTTTTGGCGAAGTACGGCGGGCTGGTGTTCATCGTGATCATCGCGCTGGCGTGGGGCATTCCGCACGGGGGCGCGGCGCACTTCACGCCGGCGGTGCCGGCGGGGAGCATCAGCGTGGCCGCGTTCGGGCTGGCGCTGGTGTCCACGCTCTGGGCGTTCGACGGGTGGGCCGACGTCTCCTACAACGCCGGCGAGGTGAAGGACCCGCAGCGCAACCTGCCGCGGGCACTCATCGGCGGGACGGTGCTTGTGCTGGCGGTGTACCTCGCCGCGAACGTCGGCTACCTCGCCGTACTGCCGATCGAGCAGATCCGCGTGTCGAAGCTGGTCGCGGCCGACGTCGCGCAGGTGGTGATGGGTTCGGCCGGGGCGGTGTTCGTGTCGGTGACGGTGATGATCTCGACGTTCGGGACGCTGAACGCGGTGCTGCTGACGAGCCCGCGCGTGTTCTTCGCGATGGCGGACGACAAGCTGTTCTTCCCCATGTTCGCGAAGGTGCATCCGTCGCGGGGGACGCCGTTCATCTCGATCATCCTCGTGGCGACGCTCGGGTGCGCGTTCGTGCTCATCGGCACGTTCGAGTCGCTCGCGGACGCGTTCGTGACGGCGTTCCTCCCGTTTTACGCGCTGGCGGTGGCGGCGATCTTCCGGTTGCGCGGGCGTCCGGACTACCAGCCGACGTTCCGCGTACCGTTGTATCCGCTCGTGCCGGCCCTGTTCGTGCTGAGCGTGCTGTACCTGCTCGGCAACGCCATCATCCAGCCGGACAGCCGGACGAGCACGCTGGGGGTGCTGGGCGTGGTGGCGCTGGGCGCGCCGGTTTACTACCTCACGATCGCCCGTCGTGTCACCGCAAGTGGCGCCGGGGATTCGGCGTAACGGTTGCGTCGCGGGACGGCTTTCCCGGCGCGCGGGCGGCGGCCCGGCAGGTTAGTTTTTACGGACGTTCGTGAAGGGTCGACGTTACCGTCGACAGCCAACCCTCACCCCTTGAGGATTCCTCAATGAAAATCCCCGGTTCGCGCCTCGCTGCGGCACTCGTGGGTGGCGCGCTCCTCGCGTCCTCGCTTGGTGCGCAGGGCGTAACCACCGCCGCGATCGCCGGCACCGTCACCGGCCAGGGCGGCGCGCCGCTTGCCGGCGCGGTCATCGCGGCGACGCATGTTCCCTCCGGCACGAAGTACGGTACGGTCACGAGGTCCGACGGCCGTTTCTACCTCGGCGCCATGCGTGTCGGCGGGCCGTACGAAGTGACGGTCCGCGCGATCGGTTTCGAGCCGAAGACCCTCAGCGGCATCAACCTCGAGCTCGGCATCACGACCGATCTCGCGTTCACGATGAACCCCACGCTGGTGCGACTCGACGCCGTGGCCATCACGGCCGAGGGCGGCCAGATGAGTTCCGCGCGCACGGGGGCGTCGACCACGGTGAGTGGCGACGCCCTTTCCGCGTTCCCGACCATCGGGCGCACGATCACGGACTTCACGCGGCTCACGCCGCAGGCCACCGGCTTCGGCTCGTTCGCGGGCCTGGACAACCGGTTCAACAACATCAGCGTGGACGGGTCGTACTTCAACAACTCGTTCGGCCTTTCGGGGCAGCCCGGCGGCCGCACGGGCGTCTCGCCGATTCCGCTCGACGCGGTTGACCAGCTGCAGGTCGCCATCGCGCCGTACGACGTGCGCCAGGGCAACTTCACCGGCGCCGGCGTCAACGCCGTCACCAAGAGCGGCACCAATGAGTTCAGCGGGTCGGTCTACACGGTCCAGCGTGACCAGAGCCTGGTGGGCCGGAAGGCCGGCGACGTCTCGTTCGACCCCGGCACCTTCACGTTCAAGCAGTTCGGCGCCCGGCTGAGCGGGCCGATCATCCGGAACAAGCTGTTCTTCTTTGCCAACTACGAGGGTGACGGCTACAAGGCGCCCGGCACCACGTTCCTCGCCAACACCGGCGGCCAGCCCGTGGCCGGCAACACGACGCGCGTGCTTGCGTCCGACATGACGGCGATGAGCACGTTCCTGCAGCAGAAGTTCAACTACGCCACGGGGCCGTTCGCCGGCTGGAACCTCGAGACGCCCTCGTCGCGCATCATTGCCAAGCTGGACTGGAACGTCAACGAAAAGAACAAGGCGAGCCTTCGCTACATCCAGCTCGATTCGCGGTCCGACAACCCGGTGTCGAATTCGTCGTCCCTCGGCTTCGGCAGCCGCCGCGACAATCTGAACTCGATGAGCTTCCAGAACTCCGGGTACGCGATCATGGAGAACATCCGCTCGCTGGTCGCCGAGTGGAACTCGCA
>JAYEKC010000146.1:0-4185 GCA_034716715.1 Gemmatimonadota bacterium
CGGGCCGTTCTTCGCCTGCCCGCCGAAGAACCGCGAGAGCCCGAAGCGAAGGGTGTACGTCTGCGTACGGGTGAACGACGGCGCCTGGTCCGAGGGATCCTTGAAGTCGGCAACGCCCTCGACCTTCCAGTTCCAGTCGTCACTCGCGCAGTACCGAAGGCCGACGAGCGCGTTCAGGCCAGAGTCGTACTCATTGTTCGTCTTGTCGCCGTTGAACTTGGTTCCGGTCCATCCGCCACCCAGCAGCGCGCGCCACTTGCCCGTCAGCGGCTGGTTGTAGACGAGGTCGAACCGGTGGTTCACCACCGTGAGGTCGGTGTTCGTGGGCTTGCTGGTGTTCTTCGCGAGGTCGCCGGAGTACTCGAGCGCCAGGCGCGGCAGGATGTAGGCGTCGAGGTTCACGCCGAGGCCCGCCCCATTGTCGAGCCACGTCTTGGAATCGAACTTGGTGTAGTGCGCCAGCACGCCGCCCTCGAGGGCGACCGCGCGCTGCGCGCCCGCCGGGGCGGCCGCAAGCGCCAGCGTGGCCGCAAACAGAAGAGTCTTGTTCATGTGCATTCCCGTTGGTTTTGGAAAAGGAGCACCATCAATACAACCCGAAATATATCCTCCACATTTCGGCTTCTTTAGGTGCTTTCGATCACACTGTCCAGAAACCTGACGCCGGACAACTTGACGCCGGACAACTTGACGCCCGATAACAAACCCCTGTGGACACCGGCGCGGGACGCGCCGCTCACTTCGGGCATGGCGAGGTTCTTCCGCCGTGCGCACGATGCGCTGCGCGCCGACGCCGGCCGTGGTTCGCGTGGCCAATCGCACCCATCGAAGGTCCCGGAGCCTGGCGCCGACTATGGCGCGTGGCACCGGTGGTCGTGCGAACGCCCGGACGAGTTCTGGCCGTTGGTCTGGAACATCTGCGGCGTGGTTCCCGAGTTCGGGACGGCACCCGGCGGCGCCGCGCAATTGGGCAGCGTCGTGCTGCGGCGAGGTGCCACGATGCGTCCGCCGGGGCCCGACGGGCCCGAGTGGTTCCCGGGCGCCGCGCTGAACTTCGCGGAGAACCTCCTCCGGCGGCGCGACGACACCCCGGCGATCATCGCGCGCAGCGAGGGCGGGACCCGCCGGGAGCTCTCGTTCGCCGAGCTGGCCGGCGCGGCTGCAGGTGTCGCGGCCGCGCTGCGGGCGGCGGGCGTGCGCCCGGGCGACCGCGTGGCCGGCTTCCTGCCCAACATCCCCGAGGCCGTGATCGCGATGCTCGGCGCCGCGTGGGTGGGCGCCACGTGGACGTCGTGCTCGCCCGACTTCGGCGTGAAGGGCGTGCTCGACCGGTTCGGCCAGGTGCGCCCGCGCGTGCTGGTGTGCGCCGATGGCTATCGGTACGCGGGCAAGGAACTCGACTGCCTGCCACGCGTGCGCGAGATCGTCGCCGCGATCGACGCCATCGAGGTGACGGTGGTGGTGCCCTTCCTCCGCGATCGCATCGACGCAGCCGCGCTCGGCGGGATTCGCGGGGCGACGACGTGGGGCGCATGGACTGCGGGCGCCGGCGCTTCAGGTGGCGCGACGGCCGACGCGACGGGCGACCCGGGCGACACCCCGCGGGCCGCCGGTGCGCACGGGGTGGGCAACGCCTTCCCGGCGTTTCCGTTCAGCCACCCGCTGTACGTGATGTACTCCTCCGGCACCACCGGCCTCCCCAAGTGCATGGTGCACGGCGCCGGCGGCACGCTCCTGCAGCATGTGAAGGAGCACCAGCTGCACTGCGACCTCGCGCCGGGCGACCGGCTCTTCTACTTCACCACCTGCGGCTGGATGATGTGGAACTGGCTCGTGAGCGCGCTCGGCTCGGGCGTGACCATCGTGTGCTACGACGGCGCTCCCATGCCGCCCGGCGACTCCGGCGCGCTTTGGCGGATGGCGGCCGAGGAGCGGATCACCGCGTTCGGGACCAGCGCGAAGTACCTCGCCGCGTGCGAGGCCGCGGGGCTCGCGCCCGCACGCGAGCACGACCTGTCAGCGCTGCGGCTGGTGCTCTCCACGGGCAGTCCGCTGGCGCCGCACGGGTTCGACTACGTGTCGCGTGCGGTGGGCCCGCGGGTGCAGCTCGCGAGCATCTCCGGCGGCACGGACATCGTCTCGTGCTTCGTGCTGGGGAATCCGTTGTTGCCGGTCTGGCGCGGTGAAATCCAGTGCGCCGGGCTCGGCATGGCCGTGGACGTGTACGACGAGGCAGGGCGGCCGGTGGTGGGTGAGCCGGGCGAGCTGGTGTGCACGCGGCCGTTTCCCTCGATGCCGGTCGCGTTCTGGAACGATCCGGATGGCGCGAAATACCGCGACGCGTACTTCGGCGTGTATCCGGGCGCGTGGCGGCACGGCGACTGGGTGGAGCGCACCGCGCACGGCGGGTTCATCGTGCACGGCAGGAGCGACGCCACGCTGAACCCCGGGGGCGTGCGCATCGGGACGGCGGAGATCTACCGCGAGGTGGAGCAGGTGGACGGTGTCGTCGAGAGCATCGCGGTGGGCCAGGACGTGGCCGACGGGAGCGGCGGCACGGAAACCCGCGTGGTGCTCTTCGTGCGGCTCGAGGAAGGGCGCGCGCTCGACGACGCCCTGCGCGACCGCATCCGTGCGCGGCTGCGCACCCACGCCAGCCCGCACCACGTGCCGAAGGTCATCCTGCAGGTGCACGACATTCCGCGAACCATCAGCGGCAAGATCACGGAGCTCGCGGTGCGCGAGGCCATCCACGGCCGGCCCGTCAAGAACACCGACGCGCTGGCGAATCCGGCCGCGCTCGACGAGTTCCGCGGCCGTCCCGAGCTGCAGCCGTAAATCCACTCGTGCCGCGGCGAGCCGCCGGTCCTCGCGCGCGCCGCGCCGCGCCGCGCCGCGCCGCGACGTCGGGCGCCGACGTAGGTTATCGCGATGCCCCTGGTAACCCACGCCGACGTCCAGGCCGCGCGCGAGCGAATCGCGGGGCGCGTCTACCGCACGCCGGTGGTGCGCTCGCGCAACCTGAGCGCGCTGCTGGGCGTTGACCTGTACCTGAAGCTCGAGCCCATGCAGAAGACGGGCTCGTTCAAGATTCGCGGGGCCCTCAACCGGGTCGCTTTGCTCACGGACGCCGAGAAGGCTCGCGGCGTGATCACCCTGTCCGCCGGGAACCACGCGCAGGCGCTGGCGTGGGCCGCGGCCAGCGCCGGGGTGGGCTGCGTGGTGGTGATGCCGGCGACGGCGGTGCGGGGCAAGATGGAGGCCACCCGCGCGTACGGCGGAGAGGTGATCCAGACGTCGGCGGACCTGATGGAGACCGTCGAGGCCGTGCGCGCCGAGCGCGGGCTCACCCTTGTTCACCCGTTCGACGACGCGGCGATCATCGCCGGTGCGGGGACGGCGACGGATGAGGCGTTCGACGACGTGCCCGGGGCCGACGCCGTCGTGGTGGGCGTGGGCGGCGGCGGCCTGATATCTGGCGCGGCGGTGGTGTCGCGGGCGCGCCGTCCGTCGGCGCGCATCATCGGTGTCGAGCCCGAGGGCGCCTCGGCCATGCGCCAGAGCCTCGACGCCGGCCGGCCGGGGAGGCTCGCGACGCCCCCGCCGACGGTCGCCGACGGACTCGCGGCGCCCTTCGCCGGCGCGCTCACCTTCGCGCACGTGCGCGACCTTGGCGTCGAGGTGCACGTCGTGCCCGACAAGGCCATCGTGGATGCGATGTGGCTGCTGATGGAACGCGTGAAGGTGGTGGCGGAACCGGCGGCGGCGGCGGGGCTGGCGGCGCTGCTCGCGGGCTTGCCCGAGCCGCTGCCCCGGGACGCGAAGGTCGTGTACCTCGTGTCGGGCGGCAATGTGGACCGCGAGCGGCTTCAGGCGCTGGGATGATCCCGGCGTTCCGGCGTTGCTCCGGCGTTGCTCCGGCGTTGCTCCGGCGTCGCTCCGGCGTCGCTCCGGCGTGCTCCGGGGCGCCCGGGCATCGTCGCGGGCGGCACGGGGTATATTTGAGGGAACGGGCAGTGTTCACGGAGGCGCCGATGCGTGCAGACACACTCTGGAGGCGAACGAGCGCCTGGGGCCGTTGGTGGACCAGCGCCCGGACCGGCGCGCGCGGCGCCTGAGCATCCCTGGCCGGCGCCCGCTCCGGGCGACCGACGCGACCATCTCCCCGCGAACCAGGAGGCCACC
>JAYEKC010000147.1:0-4176 GCA_034716715.1 Gemmatimonadota bacterium
ACACCTCCGGGTGGTTCAGCGCCACGGCGCGCGGGGCCAGCTCGCCGAACACCACGTGCAGGTAGGTGGCCGAGAGCAGGGCGACGCCGGCGGCGATGCTCGTCCGGAGCCCCGCCTCCAGCCCGAACGGGAGCGCGGCGAACCAGGTTTCGAACACATGGCCCAGCGTATTCTCGGTCGCCCACCCCAGGCCGAGCGACGCCAGCGTGATCCCCAACTGGCCCGCCGAGAGGATCGTGGTGAGATTACGGGCGTCCGTGGCCTTGAGCGCGAAGCGCGCGATCCGATCGCCGGCGCGCGACATCGCCTGCAGGCGCGACCGGCGCGCGCGGACCAGGGCGAACTCGACGGCGACGAAGTACGCGTTCAGCAGCAGCAGGAAGACGATGAGCCACAGGCGTTGGAGCACGATGACAAGTTACCGGACGGCGTCGCGCAGTCGCCAGCGCACGCCCCTCGGCGCGCCGTCTGACGTGCGCCGGCACCACCCGCCGGGCCATGACCATCCCGACCACCACCACGGCCATTCGCATGGCGGGGCGGGCGGCGCCATGGCGCCGGCCCGGCGCGCCTTCGACCACGGCGCCCACATCCACCACCGCGACGGCGACCACGGCGACGCCTCGGGTGCGCTGCGCGCCGCCCTCGTGCTCACGTCGCTGTTCCTGGTGGCCGAGGTCGTTGGCGGGCTGGTCTCGAATTCGCTGGCACTCCTCGCCGACGCCGGGCACATGCTCACCGACGTCGGCGCGCTTGCGTTCTCCCTGTTCGTCGCGTGGCTCTCGCGCCAGCCGGCCACGCCGCGCCGCACGTACGGGTACCTGCGCTTCGAGATCCTCGCCGCCCTGCTGAATGGTGCCACGCTCCTCGCCGTGTCGGCCGCAATCATCTGGGAGGCCATCGGGCGGCTGCGGCATCCGCCGGAGGTGGAGACGGGCGTGATGCTCGTGGTGGCGTCGGGCGGCCTCGTGGTGAACCTCATCGCGGCGCGGATGCTGCACGGCAGCGCCAACCACTCGCTCAACGTACGCGGGGCGTACCTCCACGTGCTGAGCGACCTCCTCGGCAGCGTCGCGGCCGTCGTCGCCGCCCTGCTCATCCGCTACCTCGGCTGGGCCCTCGCCGATCCCATCACGTCAATCCTCATGACCATCCTGATCGTGCGCGGCAGCTGGTCGCTCGTGCGCGAGAGCGTGGACATCCTGCTGGAGAGCACGCCAGCGCACATCAACGTGGACGAGGTGCGCGGGGCGCTCGAGGCGGTGCCCGACGTCGAGTCGGTGCACGACCTCCACGTCTGGACCCTCACGTCCGGGATCGTCGCGCTGAGCGCCCACGCGATGGTGCGCGAGTCGGCGCACCACCAGCGGGCGCTCGAGGCAATGACCGCGGCGGCGGCCCGCTTCGGCATCAACCACACCACCATCCAGCTCGAGAACCGCGAGCTCACCGACTGCGCACCCGAAGGCGCCGTGGCCGTGTTGCCACGGGCGTAGTTTCCCCGGGCTCTGTCTACTGTCTACTGTCTACTGTCTACTGTCTACTGTCTACTGTCTACTGTCTACTGTCTACTGTCTACTTCCATGCCCCAGCTCGACAAGCTCCTGCAGTCCATGGTGCAGCACTGTGCCGACGAACTCCTGCTGCGCGAGGACGAGGGGGCCGTGTTCCGGGTGGACGGCCAGCGCAAGGCCGTCACGAAGTCGCTGACCGCCGCGCAAGTGGTGGGACTCGTGCGCGAGGTCGCGCCGCCGCAGGCCGCGCAGAGCATCGACGCCCGCGTGCCCGTCAAGTTCCAGTACGACGGTCCCGACGGCGTCTTCGCGGTGCGGGCGATGCTACAGGACGGCAAGTGGAATGTCTCGGTGATGGTGGACGAAAAGGGCGACTTTGCGCGCCGGACCGGGATGTTCCGGCCCGTGGACCTGCCGCCCGAGGATGCCGCGCCCCCGCAGGCCGCCGTGCGCAAGAGCGTGCGGATGGCCGCCGCCGACCCCGACCAGGCGCTCGTCGCGATGGAGAACCTCCTCCGCACCCTGGTGAGCGAGAGCGGATCCGACCTCCACATGCGCGTCGGCGAGCCGCCCATCCTCCGCAAGCACGGTGAGATGGTGCGCATTGCGGGGCAGGAGGCGCTCACCAACGCGCAGATGGAGGCCTTGCTGCACGCCATCATGCCGGACCGCAACCGGAAGGAGTTCGCCGAGCACAGCGACACGGACTTCGCCCACGAGATCGAGGGCGTGGCGCGGTTCCGGTCGAACGTCCTGAAGGACCGGAAGGGCATGGCCGCCGTTTTCCGGGTGATCCCCAGCACCATCGTCACGGCGGACCAGCTGGGCGTGACGGCCGAGGTGCAGAACCTCTGCTACCTCACGAAGGGCCTGGTCCTCGTGACCGGGCCCACGGGCTCGGGCAAGTCCACCACGCTCTGCGCGCTCATCGACCTCGTCAACCGGTCCCGGTCCGACCACGTCATCACGATCGAGGACCCGATCGAGTTCGTCCACGAGAACAAAAACTGCATCATCACCCAGCGGCAGGTGGGGGTGCACACGGATTCGTTCAAGAGCGCCCTGCGGGCCGCGCTCCGCGAGGATCCCGACATCATCCTGGTGGGCGAGCTCCGCGACCTGGAGACGGTGTCCATCGCCATCGAGACGGCCGAGACGGGGCACCTCGTGTTCGGCACGCTCCACACGACCACCGCCGCGAGCACCATCGACCGGCTCATCGACCAGTTCCCGGCCGACCGGCAGGAGCAGGTGCGCACGATGCTCTCCGAGTCGCTCAAGGGCGTCGTGTCGCAGGTGCTGTGCAAGAAGATCGGCGGCGGCCGCGTGGCGGCGCGCGAGATCCTGCTCGTGACGCCCGCCATCTCCAACCTCATCCGCGAGGGCAAGACGTTCCAGATCCCGAGCATGATGCAGACGTCCAAGAAGCTCGGGACGCAGACCATGAACGACACGCTCCTCGACCTGGTGGAGAAGAAGCTGGTCGAGCCGAAGGAGGCGTACATGAAGTCGGTGGACAAGACCGCCTTCGTGTCGGCGCTCAAGGCCAAGGGGCACGACACGAGCTTCATTGACGGCGACCCGGCGGCGGGTGGCGGAGCCGCCGGGGCCGGCGGCGCGGCCGCGGTCCGGCCCGGGGCGGCGCCGGCGCGGAAGTAGGCGGCGGCGTTGCCCGATCTTGACGCCGGGTTGGCTGAATCCGGCCCGCTGACCGCTTAGATTTCTCAGGCTATGGATATTCGCAACATCGCCATCATCGCGCACGTGGACCACGGCAAGACGACGCTCGTGGACCAGATGCTCCGGCAGGCCGGCGCGTTCCGGGAAAACCAGCAGGTCGCCGAGCGCGTGATGGACTCCAACCCGCTGGAGCGCGAGCGGGGCATCACGATCCTCGCCAAGAACACCTCGGTGCGGTGGAAGGGCACGAAGGTCAACATCGTGGACACGCCCGGCCACGCCGACTTCGGCGGCGAGGTGGAGCGCATCCTTCGGATGGTGGACGGTGTGCTGCTCGTGGTGGACGCCTTCGACGGGCCCATGCCCCAGACCCGGTTCGTCCTCCGGAAGGCCCTCGCCCTTGGCCGGCGGCCCATCGTCGTCATCAACAAGATCGACCGGCCCGGCGCCGACCCGCTGCGGGTGCACGACGAGGTCCTCGACCTCCTCATCGAGCTCGAGGCCGACGAGCACCAGCTCGACGCCCCGTTCGTGTATGCGTCGGGCCGCGACGGGACGTCCACGCTCGACATGGACGTGGCCCCCGTGGACCTGACGCCGCTGTTCGAGACCGTGGTGGCCGCCGTGCCGGCGCCGCCGGCCGACGCGGCCGGCCCGTTCCAGATGCTCGTGTCCACGATCGACTACTCCCCGTACCTGGGCCGCCTCGCCATCGGGCGCATCGAGCGCGGCACCGTCCACGTGGGCGACCCCGTGGCGCTGCTCCCGATGGCGCCCGACGCGAAGCCCGCGATGGCCCGCGTCACCAAGCTCTACGCGTTCGAGGCGCTCGAGCGTGGCGAGATCGAGTCCGCCTCGGCCGGGGAGATTGTCGCCCTCGCGGGCCTCGAGGGCGTGGAGATCGGCCTGACGGTCACGGACCCCGAGCATCCCGACCGGCTCGCGGGCATCGCGGTGGAGGAGCCCACGATCTCGGTGGACT